>DASXMZ010000181.1:0-4770 GCA_036495385.1 Mucilaginibacter sp.
TTCCGCAATATCAAGCACCTCTTTACCCTCGGCATCATTTATAAATTCGCCGTCGGCATTTAATAATTTAAGTGCGTTCCATTGTTTCGGGTTGTGACTGGCGGTGAGTATAATTCCACCTGCCGCCTTCTCAGCCGGAACAGCCACCTCCACAGTTGGCGTTGTGGAAAGACCCAGATCGATCACGTTTATCCCCAGGCCTTGCAACGTGCCTATTACCAGGCTATTTATCATGCTGCCAGAAATACGGGCGTCACGGCCTAAAACTATTTTCTTTATCCCCGTTTTTTTAACCGCCCAGGTTCCGTACGCGGAAGTAAACTTCACTACATCCAAGGGTGTTAAACCCTCGCCAACTGTACCGCCAATAGTACCTCTTATGCCCGAAATTGATTTTATTAATGTCAATGTGTAAATGTTTTAAAGCAAAAATAAAACATTTAAGCAAAGCAAGGCATATAAGCGGCATTGTTTTAAGCTTGCTATTATTCTTTATATTTACCGCTTTCAGTTTCAGATCATTTTTTTACCGATGCCTGACCAACTTTTGCAACTCGACCGGCATTTATTTTATTTCATCAACCATGACCTGGCAAACCCATTTTTCGACTGGATTATGCCCTGGATAAGAACGCCAAAATCATGGATACCGCTATATATATTTATAATTGGATTTTGTATTTGGAAATTTAAGAAGCAAGGGCTGATCATTATAGCGTTAATAGCGCTATCGGCGGGCTTTGCTGATTTTACCAGTGCAAGTTTGGTAAAACCATTGGTAAAAAGGGTTCGTCCTTGCCGGGATAGTGTTGAATCAAAAACAGATATTGTGAGGATTGGATGCGGAACGGGCTATAGTTTTCCATCCACCCACGCGACCGACCATTTTGCGATGGCATCGTTTATGATTTTTTTATTTTACAAAAGATGGCGCTGGATATTACTGTGGGGAGTATTATGGGCAGGGGCAATTTCTTTTGCGCAGGTTTATGTTGGCGTGCATTACCCTATTGATGTGTTTTGTGGTGCAATTTATGGGGTATTTGTGGGGTGGCTATGTTACCGGTATCTTGTGCCGATGGCACAACTGAATGTGAATGACTTCAAGTCTAAAAATCCATAAATGCAAAGATCGGGTTAGACAAATCCGAAATCGAAACGGCGAAACCCTCCTTGAACGCCATTGAAAACATACAATTGTGAAAAATTCTGAAATCTGAAATAACCCTAAATCATAAATCAAATCCGAAATCGAAATTCCGAAATCCGAAATTGCCTTACCCTCTCAATTTATCCAGCAGATCGCTCAGCTTAGCCGCGTCTTCCTCGCTTAGATTATTTTTCAAAATGTCTTTAGTCCGAAAATCTTTATCCATTTTATCCAGTACGTCTATCCCTGCATCGCTAATGCGGATATCTACAGCACGGCGGTCCTTAGTATTTGTGCAACGCGATACCAAACCCTTTTGAACCAGCCGGTCAACAATACGCGAAGCGTCAGACATTTTATCAATCATACGCTCTTTCAGCAAGTTTACAGTGGCCGGTTTTGGGTATTGTCCCCTTAATATCCTTAGTATATTAAATTGCTGTTGGGTAAGGTTATGCTTTTCAAACTTATCCCGAAAAACGTTACTTAGCCAGCCGGAGGTGTAGGAAATGTTAATTACGGCTTTATGATAGTTATCTTCAAACTTATTACTCTGTATTTCTTCTTCTATCCGCATAATCTGAATGATTGACAAAAAATGTAAATATCTTTATTTATTTCTTAACATCCTTAACCTGTTTGGGCTTTCCATAATCCCATGGACAATGCAGGCATTTGTTTTTACAGCAATATCCCCGTTTCAAATGATATTCTTTCGTAAAAACGAAATTTCCATCTTCGTTAATATAATAATCAATATTCTCCTGCAACATTAATTTAGCAGTTTTACTACAATTTTATCACCAAAAAACTTTTTTAAATGCGTTCCGTTTCCGTGCAATGTCCAAATTTGTTTAGGTTGAGTATTTTCTATTGTCAGTAAAATATCGTTCCAGTCAACATGGTCAGAAATAAACAAGGTGTCTTGTTGGTTTACCTGCAGATTTTTCCAACCGGACGCAAACAAACGTTTAACCCCCGTGGCCCTGATATAACTGTCGAAAGTAAAAGGCGGGACAATATAAACATACTCCTCCTGGTTTTTCATCAATTTGCGACTGTAAACCTGGTATTTTCCGGGTGGAAAACCATATTTCTCGTAAATCGAGTTAATCGGCATTATGCGATGGTGTATCAAAATCTTTTTTTGAGGCGCGTAGGCGTTGATGAGCTTTATTAACCGCTGGCTTTTACCCAAACCATAAGCACCAAGCAAAATATTGGTTTTAATAGTATTGATTTTTTGTATTTCTTCAGCCGGGTCAGGATGCGAAATTGCAGGATCGGCGAAGGTGCTCTCTGTTATCAGCACATGGGTGTTTACCCATTCTATAGGTTCACAAGTAGTATCTGCCTGTATCTTATAATCACCTGTATACAAATATTTAACACCATTATGTTCCATCAGTACCTGCGCTGATCCAAGCATATGCCCGGCGGGAATGAGTATTATTTTAACCTCACCTAAAGTAAACGGATGATTATAGGGCACACCGTAAAAGACTTTAGCTGCATTTTTTCCATAACGCAACTCCATAAAAGAAAATGTAGGCTCTGTACAATATACATTGGTATTTCCACTAATAGCATGATCAGCATGCGCATGTGAAATAACGGCATTGGTTACCGGTTGCACCGGATCTATATAGAAATCGCCGTATTTGCAGTAAAGGCCATTTGTATTAAAACAAACAAAATCTTGTTGGATCATTAGTTCATTGGTTCACTTGTTCAGTGGTTCACTTGTTCAGTGGTTCACTTGTTCATTAGTTCACTAGTTTATTTATCTTGTTATTATCTGAAAAAAGGATTTAAGCTTGCAAACATAAATTCACAAACGCTTGTCCCAATGAACAAATGAACTATTGAACTAACGACAAAAATTCTTTATGCAATTTCAAAACCTGCGGGATCACCAATTCGGTGTCATCGTTTTTAATCACGTAGTCTGCCAATTGTATCTTTTTTTCTTCCGAAAACTGTTTGGCATCGCGGCGTTTTACCTCGTCGGCAGTGAGCCCATCCCGCGTCACAACCCGCTTTATTCTGGCTTGCAGAGATGCTTGAACCATTATGGTGTAATCACAAAATTTATAGGAGTCGCTTTCGAACATCAGCGCTGCTTCTTTAAGCACATAAGGTGCATTCTTTTGGTTTTCAAGCCACAAATCAAAAGCCCTGAAAACTGCAGGATGCACTATCGAATTTAATTTTTCCAATTCCACATCATTATTAAAAACAATAGCGGCGATGTGTTTACGGTTTAACGTCCCGTCGTCAAAATAAGAAATCTCACCAAAGGCCGACTTAATGGATTTTACAAGTAACTGGTCGGTAACCATCACATCTTTCGCAGAATCATCGGCATAGAAGACAGGAATGCCCAATATCTCAAATATTTTACTAACGGTAGTTTTACCGCTGCCAATATTGCCGGTTATACCAATTTTCAGCATTATTTTTTTATGATAAAATCAATGTTAGCCGGGGCAATTTTAACTATTTTGCAGTATTGCGGTATTTTACTGAGTATAACGGGTAGCACTTTATACCCACTATTACGCCAAAGATCTAAATTGGCTGTGGCTTCAAAAAAATCCTCATCAGTTTCAGCATATCTTTTTAGCGAGGTAGTGAAGGTTACTTTAACTTTTTGCGGAAATATCTTCACGTTATCGCCACCGCTATTATTTATCAGTCTAACCGGGATCAACAGGGTTTTCTCAGTAAACTCATCAACCGGGATAGTTACCTGAACGCTCTTGGGATAAACATTCAGATTACCTTCCTTAACGGGTTGTAAGGCCAAAAGGGAACTGATTGTTTCGCCAACGCTATCCATTTTTAGAGTGTCCGTTTTCCATTCGGTAATTCTATTTATAACATCGCCCGGGCCATTTATTATTACGTAGGATGGTTTAACAGTTGCATTACCCGATTGAGAAAACTGATGCCCATACCTTAACGCTGATATTAAATGTACAGGTACCTTTTTTTCTTTCCGGTTTGAAAAATCGAAATAAAGCGTATCAGGATTAAATCCTGTTATTTGCTGGCTTACTTCCTTTCTATTGTTTATGGCATCGAGCTGATTGCTCAGTACCACGTAATTTTTGTTTTCAAGTGTCCGCAAGTCAACAGTGATGGATTTATTTTGGATGCTCATTTTAGAAAAGAGCATTTCCCAGCCTGTGCCATTTACCGTAGCGTCTACCGTGTCGGATTGCAGGTGATGATAAGCCCGTTTTTGCGGAGCGTTTTTGAAAGTCAAAACCTCTTTAACTACGTACTTATAGGGATTAGATAAAACTGTAACCATCCAGGCAATGATGGCTAATACCAGGCACGTAAAAAACGCTGATACCCGTCGGCGTTCGGCCGCAGATAATTTTATTATTGCCATTTTTTTAGCTGAAAGCTAAAAGCTGAAAGCACAAAGGTTTTTTAGCTTTATGCTTTCAGCTTTTAGCTTTTTCCATGCTTTTCGCTTACTTAGTGGTCACCGGAGGTGTGTTCAATGCTTTTGAAGCTTCTAAAGATATAGCAGATTTATCAAATCTTATTTTAACACCATTATCTACTTCAACCAAAAAATAAGCATCGGTTATATCGGCTATTTT
>DASXMZ010000182.1:0-3420 GCA_036495385.1 Mucilaginibacter sp.
GCCATCACCCGATACAGTCGGATAAACATCATCCAAAAAAGTATATTCGCCGTAATCGTAAACAGGCAATTCGCCGAATACAGCTTTTTCTTCGAGCACCATTTTTTGAACCATCTTGCCAAAATTGTCAATAACCGGTTGGGCATCATCCGAGTGGATGGTTAAGTTAATTTTCTCTTTCTTGCCATCGGTATTAACAACGTCCCAGCTTGTTTCCTTAAAATCCGAAAGCTCGGTTGGGCTATCCATCATATACTGCAAATTTGGAGCGCTATATATGTTGGTGCCTTCGTGTTTTAGTTGCGTGGCTACTTTCCATCCATATTTTTCAAGATCGTTAAATTCAAACTTAAGAGGGCGGCTGTCTTCACCTATAGCCCACATAAAAGTAGCAGGCATATTGAGGTGGGCATGGCTCGCATCTATACTCGCATAGGTGCCATCGGTCCAGTTTGCAAAAAGCGTATAGCTTATTTTAACCACGTCGGGATGCTCGCCAATTTCATAAACATCACCTTCAATTTGTTTTATGGGGAGTTCTTTGCCATCAACATCGGTGGCTTTAACATTGTAAACATTTTTGCCAAACTCATGCGTAGCATAACGCCCTGCAGAGGACCGACTCATTCGCACCCGAAAATCTCTGGAGGGCGCCTGCGGTATGGTCATCACAATTTCGGCCTCGTGATGAATTGCATTTGGAAATGAGATGGTATAAGAGATTGCTTTTTTTGTATCCTGGGAAAATGATGCAGCTGCCCAAAAAGCAGCAATAGTCAGTAGAAGTATTTTTTTCATGCAAACTGAATTAACAGCGCTGAAATTACTAAAAATAGTGAGAACTAGGATTCTTAGGATTTAATGATATGATTTTAAAACATCTGATCAAAGTCATCCTGCAAATCCCCACATCCTGAAAATCCTGATTCAGACAACCTAATCATAACTATGCCGCTCCAGATCATAGTCTGATTGGGCAGTGATTATCTTCTTCTTTCTTACAATGTCAGTATCCAAATGATGATCGTAAACATTATCCGTTACATTTATATTGCGCTCTTTGTCTCTTTCGGCATAATGAATATCAGCTTCCGATAGTTTTGAAATGGCAACATCGTAAGGCCCTTTCGGCGACATCAATTTTACAAATACCGGCAAACATTCAAACAGAATAAACAGGTAACTTATAAATGACTCAGCTAAATAAGTATCCAGATCGCGGGTGCCGTTTTCGTTATAGGATAACTGGCCAAGCGCCCAGTTACGATCGGAAAATCCCGCCACGTTAGAAAGGCTATCCAACTGGTGGTCGTTGAATAAACGAGTGTTGTTTACGCCCTCGTAGTCCTTACGTTCGGCCAGGTATTCATCCATCTTAACCTGGTCGTCTGTTACGGTTTTTAAGCGGTTTTGTTTTTCATCCAACACCGCCTGCTTTTGCTTGGCGTAGGTACCAAAGCCCACTTTGCCAGACGTTTGGTTGGTTTTATCTCCAAAAATTTCCTGGTTCAATAGATAGCGTGTACGGTTAATATCTTTTTCGAGCGAGTCCTTTTCCTTTTTCAGATCGCCGTTTTTACCCATCTCCATAGCATACTTTTTAGAATATGTCATTTGGAGGGTATCAATCCTTTTATGCTGGCCTTTTAAATAAGCAGTTTTTAATTTTTGGCGTATTTCTTTGTCGAATATTTTCAATTCCAATGGCCTTGATATAACTATCCCGATCATTATTGCCAGTAAAATACGTGGAGATGCCTGCAATATCTGCTGATTGGTGGTGCCCTGTTTATCAATGCTCGATACGATATAACGGTCCATATTAAAAATGGCCGTGCCCCATATCAAACCAAAAAATATCGCGAAAAGCACTGCGAAAGGGTTGCCGCTAAAAACAAAGTACATGGCATAACCGCCAGATAAAGAAGCAAATAATGCTGTGAAAAATATGGTAGCCCCAATACCAACATATTTATTATGTTCAATGGGGTACTTTTTTAATGTACCTATATGTGCGCCCGAACAGAACCAGAAAAAGCGGGTGATTTTCTTCATTAATCTCTTAGTAACAGTTTATCAAATATATATGAAACGCGCTTAGGGGCCGATTGTTACAAAATAAATTACTTAATATTTAATATGCCTGTGTTCGGAATTAGAGTTTCAAGCAAAAAAATCCATGCCTCACCTAAATCCTCCCTAAAGGAGAGGACTTCTTTTAGAACCCTCTCCTTTGGAGAGGGCAGGGTGAGGCGTTGTCAATCGCTGATCCTGTTTTCCTCTGAAAATAATACAAAACGTTGACAACGTTAATAACATCTTGCACCAATAATTCCGATGAAAAAATTACCTTTGATAATATTTTTATATGATCATGAAAGAAATTAGTGTACAGGAGCTTAAGGAAAAAATAGACAAAGGCGAGGATTTTCAGCTGATAGATGTGCGGGAAGATTTCGAATACGAGATGTCTAACCTGGGCGGCGTTTTGATACCATTAGGCGGTATTTTAATTGAGGCAGATAAAGTGAACAAAACAAAACCTGTTGTTGTAATGTGCCGCAGTGGCAAACGCAGCGCGGCGGCTATAATGCAGCTTGAGCAACGGGGTTATACCAATCTTTACAATTTGCAAGGGGGGATTTTGGCCTGGGCCGATGAAATTGATCCTACAATTAACGTATACTAAGCTATGTGGAAAAAGGTATTACCCAATGTGTTATATAACATAGGCATTTTTTTGTGCCTTATTTTCGGCTATCAGTATGGCATCGAACAAAAACAATATGGTTTTCTGTTCGGCGCGATATTATTATTAGCTATATTTATCGTGCTTAAGATCAGGCTTTATAAAGAAATAAAAAAAGCCCAAAAGCCTTAAACAAAAAACCATATGCTTATTGCAATTTTAGGTGTCATTGTACTCATTGTGGGTATAGTGCTCAAACGCTCGCCCGAACCGGGCAATCATTTTGGCGGTATTGTAAGTACTGTCGGTATTATAATTGTTGTGTTAGGGGTTATGCTTTCCGCTTTCAAAATAATTGACCCGGGTAAAGTCGGGGTACAGGTGCTTTTTGGGAAGGTGCAGGATGAAATACTTGAAAGCGGTCTGCACGTAATAAACCCCCTGGTTGATGTGGCCATTTTTAGCATTCAAACCGAAAATTATACAATGAGCGCAAAAAGCGGCGAAGGACAAATACAGGGAGATGATGCTATCCGGGTGCTATCGTCAGACGGACTAGAAGTTACCATCGACCTTTCTGTTTTGTACAAAATAAACCCTGCCAAAGCACCCTTTATTATGCAAAATATAGGCGAGGGCTATGTAGATAAAATAGTTCGGCCAGTGGCGCGCACTGCCATACGCGACAACGCTGTAAACTACCAGGCTGTTGATCTTTACTCAACCAAAAG
>DASXMZ010000183.1:0-6128 GCA_036495385.1 Mucilaginibacter sp.
AGATGGTGGATGTATTAACTATTAATGATGCCGAAGCGCGCCAGCTATCGGGCGAATATTATTTAGTGAAGGCGGCCCGCAAAATTTTAACAATGGGGCCTAAATATTTGATCATAAAAAAAGGAGAGCATGGCGCCCTGCTTTTTAACGAAGACAAAATATTTGCAGCTCCTGCCCTTCCTTTGGCCGAAGTATTTGATCCCACCGGAGCGGGCGATACATTTGCAGGAGGTTTCATTGGTTATATGGCCAAAGTAGGCACCGTGAATTTCAACAACATGAAAAACGCAATTATTTTCGGCTCTGCGCTGGCCTCATTTTGCGTTGAAAAATTTGGAACTGAAAAGATCAGGAACCTTACCCAGCTGGAAATAGCTGCACGCGTACAAGAGTTTGTTAGTTTGGCAAAGTTTGAGATATAGGCGAGGGAAAGAGATTGGAGATTAGAGGTCAGAGATAAGAAGTAAGATGTCATAGCCGCAAAGCAATTGAGTCAGATTTGAATACTAATCTCTGACCTCTCATCTCAAACCAACCTTCCTATCAATTCAACGTTTTTAAATACCCATTCATCATGGGGGGCGTCTTTCAGTTCGGCGGTGAGGTCCTGACCGGCCCAATGCTCATAGTGTTTTCCCTTAAACCATAAGCGGCTTCGGCTTACATCATAGATCAATCCTTTATAAGCTATCCATATTTCTGGTTTGTCCTGTCCGTTTCGCAAAGCCAGCTGCGATTTGGTATATAAAGGCAATTCGTTCATTGCTGATAAGTATAGCAATAAAATATTTAAAGAAGCGAAAATTTAAGGCAAAAAAATTGGCCCCTTTTTGAGGGGCCTATAATTATACCCTTTAGAGGGTCTATTGAAAAAGGATGCTAAAGATTTAGTTTCAAACCAGAATTCTTAAATTAGTTTTCTGCGTAGGTAGGTTTTGCAATGCCGTTATCATAAGCCTTAAGGCTTTTCTTTAATAACTTACGTGCAACGTGGATGCGGGTTTTAACGGTTCCGATTGGG
The DNA here is from genome assembly GCA_036495385.1 of Mucilaginibacter sp. Taxonomy (GTDB): domain Bacteria; phylum Bacteroidota; class Bacteroidia; order Sphingobacteriales; family Sphingobacteriaceae; genus Mucilaginibacter. The sequence continues at coordinate 1,022 of DASXMZ010000183.1, forward strand.
ATGGTTAAATGATCGGCTATTTCGTGGTATTTATGGCCTTCAAAGTACATGGTGAATGGCACATAATAATCGGCGGGCAATCTGTCTAAAGCTCTTTTAATATCGTCCATTATGAACTTGGATTCGCCCTGGTTTTTTGTTGAACTGAATACCAGGTTGGGTGAGGTGATTTCATCTGACTTGGTAACAAAAGTGTTCATTTTTATAAAACGGCGGTAGTTGTTGATGAAGGTGTTTTTCATGATGGTATATAACCACCCCTTTAAATTTGTTCCCTCCTTAAACTTGTTATAGTACGTTATTGCCTTCAACATTGTATCCTGGACAAGGTCGTTAGCGTCGTCTGCGTCATGCGTGAAATGTAAGGCGTATGACCTTAATGAATTTGCCTGACGTAGCACTAGGGTATTAAACTCAATCTTTGTCATTCTGTTAAAAGTTTTGTATTGGTACTTAGGCAAACATAGTACCACTCAAAAAATCTTTAACCCCAAAACAAAAATTTAAGCGCTATAACCTATCATTTAAAGTACAAAGTGTAATAAATACACCACTATGCAAGTAACTATTTATAATACAGATAACTACAATGATAAACATAGAGCCATATAAAGACATAAATAGCAGTATAACATTTCGACTATTTAATTAATAGTAAAATAATTTAGTTAATAATATTAACTTCACGTTGTAGCATAACGCCAAATTTTGTGTACACACTGTCTATGATTTGCGACGAAAATGTGTACACTTCTTCGCCCGTAGCTCCTCCGTGGTTAACCAAAACGAGCGCCTGGTTCTTCCATGTGCCGGTATTTCCGGCAACTTTTCCTTTCCAGCCACATTGTTCAATGAGCCAGCCTGCGGCCAATTTTACATGTCCATCGGCAGCCGGGTAATGAACTACTTCGGGGAATTTTAATTTGAGACCGTTAAATTGTACGGCATCTATAATTGGATTCTTAAAAAAACTGCCTGCATTGCCTATAGTTGAAGGGTCGGGCAATTTGGATACACGGATGTGTGAAACAACCTGCGAAACGTCCTTTAGCGTTGGTGAAACGATATTACGGGCCTTTAATTCCTGCTCAATCGCACCGTAGGTTAACTTAAAATGAGGAATAAGCGATAAATGTAGTTTTACAGATACAATGATATATTGATCTTTCAATTCGTTTTTAAAAACACTTTCACGGTAGCCGAACCGGCAATCTTCTTTAGAAAAAGTTTTAAAGGCACCCGTTTGCAATTCAAAGGCGCAGCAGCTATGAAAAACATCCTGAAGCTCAACTCCATAAGCGCCAATGTTCTGTATCGGCGATGCACCCACAGATCCGGGTATAAGACTCAGGTTTTCAAGACCTGCGTATTCGCGGATAACGCAAAAATTTACCAGGTCGTTCCATACCTCGCCGGCACCTGCTTCTATAAAAACATCGTTATGACTGATACGATGCTCTATACCGCGTATATTGATCCGGATCACAAGTCCGTCGAAATCATTTAACAAGAGCATGTTACTGCCACCACCTAAAACAAGCATTTTCATCTGCTTCCACTGCGGATCCATAAAAAGTTCGGCCAGTTCTTCTTTTTTGTTTATTTCTACAAAGAACTGGGCTTTGGCCTCAACGCCGAAAGTGTTAAAATTTTTAAGCTGAACGTCCCTTTGGATTTGAAGCATGCGGTAATTTTTGAATGCCGAATTTCGGAATTTAATTCAGATTATTACCATCCGGCGTCATGGTTTAAAAAAGTCGAGGTCCTTTGTTTTAAGCAGGAAGATCGGATATGCCATTGTAGCAGCCCCGCCCAAACCCGCCAGTACCATCGACTTTGGCAACACACCTAAATTTACAGCATTTGTAAAACATGCTATTCCGATCGGCAAAAACAGGAATATGGCAGTAACCATGCCCGGTGAAAACTTTCGTTTTGAGCGGATATATGGTATGATATGAAAAAACAAAGCATTTATTACCATCAGCGCCGGAAAAATCAGGCTGAAGGTTGGGTGCGACCAGCCAACCTCGGCGCAGGCAATGCCAAAAAACAAAACGATAACATTGGTTACATAAAAGTTGTTCCAGCTTACATCCAGCTTCAATATTTTTTGCGCCCAGGTCTTCCAGTCGTAGGTGTATTCTTCTAAAATATGAAAGGCGTAAGCTGCTAAAGCAATCCAAAAAAGGTGATCGGGTTTCATCAGTTAAAGTTTAATTTTTGAAGATAACAATATTAATCACCAAATAATAGGAATTGTTGTTTTAAAGCTAATTAAGCCAGGTGAACCACCGCAAATAAAGCAATGGCCGATATCATAACCCAAAGTAAAAGCCCCTGCAACAATGGCCGGAAACCCACGGCTTGCAGCACTTTTCGCGAGAGTCCCGCACCGATCAGGAATAAAGTCAGTGTTAATCCCATCTTGGCGAACCCCGTCAGTAAAGGGCTTATTATTGATATAGAAGGAATATAAGTATTGGCGACCATCGCCAAAACAAATAATCCGATAAAGTAGGGTATGCTTATTTTTCGGGATTTATTTTTAAAAATGAAAGTAGATATAAAAGCAACCGGAATGATCCACAAAGCCCTGGCGAGTTTTACGGTTGTGGCCACCTCCAAAGCGTGCGCTCCATATTTACTGGCCGCGCCAACGACCGAACTGGTATCATGTATAGCAATGGCACACCATAAACCAAATTGCGCTTGTGATAGGTTAAGATAATGGCCAACAACAGGAAAGATGAATAGGGCAATTGAGTTTAGAATGAATATGCAACCCAAAGCAACCGATATCTGCTTTTCTTCGGCCTTGATTACCGGCGAAATTGCTGCAATTGCACTACCGCCGCAAATGGCCGTGCCCGACGATATCAGGTACGACGTTTTCTTTTCGGTACCCAGCAACCGCCCCATAACGTAGCCAAATAAAAGCGTTGTGGTTATGGAAACTGTCGTAAACAATACACCTTGTTTACCGGCCTGCAACGCACTGTGTACGTTCATACTAAAGCCCAAACCCACTACAGAAACTTGCAACAATAAATTTGTCGCTTTATGATTTAAATGAAGATAAGGATGCCCGGTAAATTGAGCAATTACAAGTCCCAGTAATAAAGCTATTGCCGGACTTGCAAAAGGGGTTAAACAAAAAGCGATACAGAAAACGAAAACAATCTTGCTTATATTTGGATTGATGTTCGATATAATCCCGTTAAAATTCCCTGTTATTTTTTGTTGAGTTTGCATTACGATTTAATTTTATAGGGCAAAGATTCTGCTATTTCCATTGAAATTTTTATCACAAAAGGCGATACCGGATAACTTTTAGTTATGGGATTTTAATGCAATCAATAATTTTTCTGAGTACTAACCGGAAAAATGTATCTTCAACCTAATTTTAAAACAACCAAAATCAACTAAATATGGAATGGTATAATTATCTGGCTTTGTTTTTCTCAGGTGCATTTCTTTGTAATGCTATCCCTCATTTTGTTCAGGGTGTGTCCGGCAATAAATTTCCGTCGCCATTTTCAAAGCCGCCTGGCAAAGGTTTATCGTCTCCTTTAGTAAATGTGTTATGGGGAGGTCTCAATATAATTATCGGCTATGTGTTACTTGAAGCCGGCAAATTCTCATTCGAAAACTGTATAGGTTTGATTGTATTTTTTGCAGGTGCGATGATCTTCGCCGTACAGTTAAGTATTAATTTTAGTAAGAAGGAGAAAGAATAATGACTTGATCCCGATAATCAGTTTCAAAAAGCGCTATGCCATTTGACCTCTTATTGAGTAATGTTTCAAAGTTTATTCACTTGGAAAGTAATGAAAAGGAAATTTTTGTATCCTATCTTAAACAAAAAAAATTAAAACGGAAGGAGTTTCTACTTAGTGAAGGCGGCGTTTGCAAGTACTCTGCTTTTGTAACTGAAGGCTGTTTAAGGGGATATACGGTTGATAAAAATGGAGATGAGCGTGTTTTAAGCTTTGCACCTCCTGGCTGGTGGATGGCTGATATGTATAGCCTCATCTCCCAGAAACCCGGAATATTAAACATCGAAGCCCTTGAAGACACCGATATAATATTGCTATCAAAAACCGATCAGGAAAGGTTGTACATACAAGTCCCAAAATTTGAACGTTTTTTTCGTATCCTGATAGAAAACTCACTGGTAGCCAATCAACAGCGGATTATTGATAATTTGAGCTTAACCGCCGAAGAACGTTATAAGATTTTTTGCAAACGGTATCCTGCTTTAATCGACACACTTCCCAACAAACAAATTGCGTCTTATATCGGTGTAACACCGGAATTCTTTAGCAGGATGAGAAGCGGGTTGTTGCGGAAGGGGCTATAGTTCATAGTTTGTGGTTCATAGCCGAAATTCTATTGTTAACGCTATATCAGCTACCATGAACTATGAACCATCAACTATGAACTCCCCTAATTTCTTAACCTACATCATCTTTTTCCCCATACTTCGCGCCGTACCTTTGATGTATAAATTTTAAATTTAACAATCATGGAAAATACAGTATTACATAAAGCCGCAACCCGTGGTCATGCAAACCACGGATGGCTTAATAGTTACCATTCTTTTAGTTTTGCTAATTATTATAACCCCGAAAGAATGAATTTCGGGGCGTTAAGGGTATTAAATGACGATACAGTTGATGCGGGCAAGGGCTTTGGCACACACCCGCACGATAATATGGAAATCATTTCTATCCCTCTTGAAGGCGACCTGGAACACAAGGACAGTATGAACAACGTTGCCGTTATAAAAAATGGCGATATACAGGCAATGAGCGCCGGAACCGGTATTTACCATAGTGAATACAATAAAGACAGGGCGCACCGGGTTAAGTTTTTGCAGATATGGGTTTATCCCAATAAAAGAAATGTGGAACCACGGTACGATCAGATTACCTTAAACCTGGAAGACAGGCATAACAAATTGCAGCAGATACTATCGCCAAATGCCAATGACGAAGGTGTGTGGATCCACCAGAATGCTTGGTTCCATCTTGGTAAGTTTGATAAAGGTATTAGCACCGACTATATGATAAAAGCCAAAGGCAATGGTGTATATGTTTTTGTG
>DASXMZ010000184.1:0-14350 GCA_036495385.1 Mucilaginibacter sp.
TGGCGTTCTTCTTATCGGCATGACTGAAAAAGAAAGGCTCGGCACCCAACTTGAAGGCGTTTACAAATATGCTCAGGAAGATAGATATTTTGGCACAGGCCACATAAATACCAAGGTCAATGGCGCTTACTTTTGACGTAAGTAGCTTACCTAATAAAATTTTATCCAGGTTTTCATTAATAAGGAAAGAGAAGTTGGCAATAAGCACCGGCCAGCTATAAACCAGCATCTCGGTAAAAAGTGCCCTGTTAAATTTAGGCCGCAATTGCGTCAATTCAGGAAGCAGCATTAATAAGGTAGCTACGCTGGCTATAAGGTTTGATAAGAATACATATCCGAGCCAGCCATGCTTAAACCAGGGGCTTATTAAAGCAGTGCCGGGCAGATTATGACGTACTATATACGGAAATACATAAATAAACATAAGGTTAAGCCCTACAAATAAAATAATGTTGAGCAGCTTAATAGTTCCATAACGGCCGGGTCGCCCGTCGGCGCGCACTTTAGCGAAGGGGATCACACACAAAGCATCAATCACTAAAATACCGATGAAATAGCGGGTGTATTGTCTATATTCCGCAAAGGGAGTATTCGGATCAATTTGTATGAAATGGGTTATTACCCCACTAAGCGGAAAGGTGATCAAAAGAAAAATCGCCGACATGGTTAAAATGGCGCCGAAAGAGTTATTATAAACAACTGCCTTGTCGTCGGGCCTTTTATTCAGGTAGCGAAAAAAAGTTGTTTCCATCCCGAACGCCAACAATGCGTTAAGCATAGAAGCATAGCTGTACATATTACCGAATATACCGTAAATCCTGGTGGAGTAAGCTCGGGTGTAAACAGGAGTTAGAAAAAAATTAAGTACGCGGCCTGCTATTGTGCTTAAGCCATACAGGGCGGTTTGCCCTGCGAATTTTTTTGCGGTTGACAATGGATATAAAACAAATTAAGTTAAAGTTTACAACTGTTATAAACTCCTTTTTACGATTTCAAAATTACGATAGTTTTTCAATTCGCCTTCATGGCTTTCAACAGAAGTAACTTCAGCATGCTCGGGTCCTTCCTGGCACCATTCTAAAAACATTTCCAAAGAAATTTTATCAGCTTCAGCTGCAATAAATACATCCCCGTTAGGTTCATTCTTTACAAATCCTTTAACCCCAAGCTGATCGGCCACAGCTTTCGTCGACGCCCGGTAAAAAACTCCCTGTACTTTTCCTTTTACGGTGATGTCTAAATGCTTGATCATGGAGTTGTTGTAATGTTGAAAGGTTGAAAAGTTGCAATAAAGTTGTTGTAACGTTGAAAGGTTGTAAAGTTGTAAGGTTATTTAAAACTGATGGCAAAGTAAAAACAATCGACAACATTTCAACCTTACAACTTTTCAACTTTCAAACATTCCAACCTTACAACTTTTCAACAAAATTTAAACTAACCGCTTCACCCTGGTTTCCGGTGTAATTCTTAAATCATCGAGGCCGGTTATTAAGTTTAAGCCGGGTGTTTTACCTGGTTGCAGCGTCCCTTTTTCGTCGTCAATCCCTAAGTACTTTGCGCCATTGAGCGTACCCCATTCAATTAATTGAGATGTACTTAACGTAGGATTTTTTTGCTGAAGGGTCCGCATTTCGCTCAAAATACATAAACTACTATTGGAAGCCAAGCTGTCGGTTCCCAGGGTTATGTTAAATCCTTGTCCGATAAATAGCTCAACCTTTGGTATACTATTCTCGATATACAAATTTGCATTCGGACAAAAACACCAATGTATTTTACGATCGAACCTCTTTGTAAAATATATATCTTTCAAATTGGTGCAAGTATTGTGCACCAACAATATATCCTGCTTTTTAGTAAGCAAGGGTATCATTGACTGCAGCGAGTTACGTGCCTGGGGCTTAAAAAATGAAATATCAATTCCAAAGCTTTGGTACAGGTCGTTAAAGCTGCCCGTCTTGTACCTGAAAAATTTGTTTTCATCCTTCGATTCCTGGTTGTGAATGCTGATCAGGTTTTTTCCAACCTCGCAATGTGTTTTGATGAGTTTGAAAAGCTCTTTTGATACCGAATACGGTGCATGTGCCGTTACCGAGCAGGATTGAGGTTTAAATTCATTTAATAAACTAAGCGATTTTTCAAACACTTCGTTTGCTTTAGCGGGCAGAAAGCCAAAAGATTCTATAAAAGTATGATAATATAATTTACTATTTGCTTTTACCGATAGGCTTAAATTTGTGTTAGCCACATCGCCAACAGCAACAATACCGTTCTGATACATCTCATCGTCTGCACCGCGCGCCGCATCCAGCACCAAACTATTTTCGATATTCCTGAATTTTTGTACATCCTGAATAAAGCCAACCAGCCCTTTATTTTGTTCAATTTTGTTTTTAAGGTGCGATAATTCAAGGTGACAATGGGTATTAACAAAACCAGGGCAAATAATGCCGTTAACATGCTCAACGGAGCGATTATTTGTTTCTGAAAGAGCAATAGTATCTGTTACTGAAATGATTTTTCCAAAATCATCAACAGTGACAATTCCGTTTTTAATTGGATCGGAACTTACAGGGAAAACGTAATCGGCTTTAAAACTTCTCATTAGGCAGGAAATAAATTTCTCTTATACTTTTTTATACTTTTCGGCTTATATATATATCGTGGTTCCTTATCTTGTAAACACATTAATTTTTAGTTAATGTTTTTAAAATATAAAATAACTTATTTTAAAAAAACAGTTTTTTAAATTTAGTATTTTTGCAGCGTGAACATTTCAAAAGAAAAAATTGATATCCGCAGCCTTAGCCTTGACGCCTTGCAAGAACATTTTACCCGTCTAGGGGAAAAAAATTTCAGGGCGAAACAAGTTTATGAATGGCTTTGGAAAAAATCATGTTTTTCTTTCGATGAGATGAGTAATATTTCAAAAGAACTGCGCACTAAACTTGCAGAAAATTTCACTATCAATAATGTTAAAATTTATAACTCACAGTTTAGCGCTGATAAAACTATAAAAAATTCTTTCATTTTACATGATAAGCATCTAATTGAGGGCGTTTTAATACCAACTCCCGACAGAATTACCGCCTGTGTATCATCCCAGGTGGGTTGTAGCTTAACATGTAAATTTTGTGCTACAGGATATATGGAGCGCAAACGCAACCTGAATGCGGATGAAATTTACGACCAGGTTGTGTTGATTGCCCGGCAGGCGCAGGAAAACTACGACCTCCCATTAACAAATATTGTTTACATGGGTATGGGCGAGCCATTGTTAAACTATAAAAACGTACTTGAATCGGTTGAAAAAATAACATCGGAAGATGGGCTTAATATGGCTGCCAAAAGAATTACCGTTTCAACTGCCGGAATTGCCAAAATGATTAAGAAGTTGGGCGATGACCAGGTAAAATTTAACCTGGCTTTGTCATTACACGCAGCCAACGACGAAAAGCGCAATACCATTATGCCTATTAACGAACAGAATTCATTAAGGGCACTTGCCGAGGCGCTAAAATACTATTACGCTAAAACCAAAAATCCGGTAACCTACGAGTATATTGTTTTTGACGGCTTTAATGATAACATTCAGGATGCTATGGAACTGGCAAAGTTTTGCAAGCACCTGCCCTGCAAAGTGAACATCATCGAATATAACCCCATAGCCTTTGCCAGCTTTATAAATGCAGGTGAAGATAAAATTGAAGCCTTTGCCGAATATTTACGCAAGCAAGGCGTTACCACCAATGTACGTCGCAGTCGCGGCAAAGATATCGACGCTGCCTGTGGGCAGCTTGCAATAAAAGAAAAGGAAAAAATTTCTTAACAAAGGAATTTGCTTAAATTCCAACCATGAAACTGCAACGCGGTTATTTAGCTGATTTTGTTTCTTTATTATTTCCCGAACTTTGTTCGGCATGTGGTGAAAGCCGGGTGGCTGGTGAGCGCTTGATATGTACCGATTGCCTTTTTAATCTGCCCTATACAAACTTTCACCAACAGCCAGATAATATTGTCGCAAAACAGTTTTGGGGTAAAATTAAACTGGAAGGAGCTTATGCACTTTATTATTTTGCAAAAGGCGGCAAAATTCAAAACCTTATGCACCAATTTAAATACAAAGGAATGCAGGAGATTGGTAATGTGCTGGGAGAAATTGCGGGTGAGCAGTTAATTAAAAGTGACGTTTTTAACACCGTTGACTATATTATACCCGTCCCGCTCCATAAAAAAAGACTTAGACAGCGCGGCTATAACCAAAGCGCGTGTTTTGCTGCAGGGCTAGCTCAAAAATTAAACGCCGCTGTTGAAGATAATAACCTGATACGCTCTGTTGCTACCGAAACTCAAACGCATAAATCGAGATTTGCGCGCTTTGAGAACATGAGGGACATATTTGTTGTCAAAGAGCCCGAAAAGCTGGTGAATAAACACATTTTACTGGTAGATGATATCGTAACCACCGGGTCGACACTGGAAGCCTGCGGCCTGCAATTACTAAAAATCCAAGGGTTAAAATTGAGTATAGCTACGATAGCCTATGCGGAATAGGATCACAGATTTTTATTGATTTGGCAGGTTTCGCCGATTTTTGGAAATGAATTAAAACCTTTCGCCTTTTCTCAAACTTTCTGGTAGGCGCTTAGTTTATCGAACAGGTTTTTGGGATCAAATGGTTTTAATATATAATCGTTCATGCCGGCATCGTCAATCTGGCTTCTTTCTGTACTTAACATCGAAGCCGTAAGGGCGATAATTGGCAAATGCTGATAGTAGGGTTCGGCCTTAGCACGTATAACCTGGGTTGCTTCTATACCGTTCATTTCGGGCATATAAACATCCATTAATACCACATCATAGTTGTGGTTGCTTTCTATTTTTTCGATTGCTTGTAATCCGTTTTCAGCAAAATCGGCAGTTGCTCCCCATTTTAACATTACTTTTTTGAGCAATAACCGGTTTATCTGGTTATCATCAACAACTAGCACATTTAGTTTTAATTCCGTTTCCAAGGTCGTTTTTTATTAATAGTCAATACGCATTATAAACCCTGTTAAACGCTTTTTTTTAAAAAAAGGTTAGCAGAACTAAGTAATTGATGTCAATTAATTTTGTATGGTAGATGTATATTTACGATAAATCAGAAGGTTTAAGTTTTCTGATTTATCATAAAGGTGTAATATACTTATTCTTTTTCACGATACAATGGAAATTCTTCCATTAAGTGATGAACCTTTTTTCGGGTCTTTTTCAAAGCTTGCTCGTCATCCGGATTTTTGATCACAGCATCTATTAAGTCGACGATTTGATCCATATGTTTTTCTTTCAATCCGCGGGTCGTTACAGCGGCTGTACCCACACGAATTCCCGAAGTAACAAATGGAGATTTATCATCAAAAGGCACCATATTTTTATTTACGGTAATATCCGCAGCAACCAAAGCGTTTTCAGCTGCTTTGCCAGTAATATTTTTATTGCGCAGATCAATCAAAATCAAATGGTTATCAGTACCCCCCGAAACTATTTCATAACCCAGGCTGGTGAGCGCCTTAGCCATAGCTGCGGCGTTCTTTTTAACCTGCAAAATATACTTCATATATTCCTCGGTCAGAGCCTCACCAAAGGCTATTGCTTTTGCTGCTATTATATGCTCAAGAGGGCCACCTTGTGTGCCCGGAAAAACAGCCATATCCAATACCGACGACATCATCCTTACCTCGCCCTTTGGAGTTTTTAAACCAAACGGGTTTTCAAAATCTTTACCTAACAGTATCATGCCACCGCGCGGGCCGCGCAATGTTTTATGTGTAGTAGTAGTTACAATATGGCAATGCGGAAGCGGATCATTCAGCAAACCCCTGGCAATAAGACCTGCCGGGTGAGAAATATCAGCAAGTACCAAAGCACCCACCTCATCAGCAACCTTACGGATAAACTCGTAATCCCAATCGCGCGAGTAAGCAGAAGCGCCGCAAATAATCATTTTTGGCTTTTCTTTTAAGGCTACTTTCTTCAGCTGATCGTAATCAACCAGGCCCGTATCCTTTTTTACCCCGTAAAAGTGCGGCTCATATAATTTTCCTGAAAAATTCACAGGTGATCCATGTGTTAAATGGCCCCCATGAGAAAGATCGAAACCTAAAATTTTATCTCCTGGCTGCAAACATCCAAGCATAACTGCAGCGTTGGCTTGTGCGCCTGAGTGGGGCTGCACATTCGCCCATTCGGCATTGAACAATTGTTTTGCCCTTTCAATGGCTATTGTTTCAATTTCATCAACTACCTGGCAACCGCCATAATAACGTTTACCGGGTAATCCTTCTGCATATTTGTTTGTAGCTACGGAGCCCGCCGCCTCCATAACCTGCCTGCTTACAAAATTTTCAGACGCGATCAGCTCAATGCCTTCTTCCTGGCGTTGCTGTTCATCGTCTAATAACTTAAAAATTAGTTTGTCTCTTTTCATTGTGTATATAAAACGGGGCTAAATTAGCAATTTAGATTGGAGAAGTGAGATGTGAGATGTGAGATATTTGAAAAAAGGGGAAGAATCAAGATTGTTCATTTCTTGATTGTTTCATGGATGCCGCTTCTATCGTACATCCAGCTAAATAGAATTAACAAAAGACTAAGCACAATCGTCAGCAATACTAAAAACAAATAAATATAAACCCAAGGGGACATTTCGCTGTAAACCCAAAGTGAAACCGCAACGTAAGCGCAGAAAGTGAATACTTGGGCAATCGAAACGATTAGTAGTCGCGACCTTATTGATAATTTTTTGAAAAACAAAACGGCAAAAGGTGCCATCACCAAAACAATGTCCAATAGCAATGTCAAAGATTCATGCATCTTACTAATCTATGAAATAATACAATCTTTTATCGACGATAAATTAATTAAAACATTTCATTTGTCTTTAGAATGCTAAACAGAGTATAGCGCAATAGCAGATGAAGTTATGAAATTTTTGAATGATTACGATTTAATTCGGGCGTTCCCCCGCTGATAGAAGCGGGGTTAGGCTGTACGCTCATACTGCACAGGCCTTAGTCACAAGCCGGTATCCGCTTCCATCCTTAACGCGAAACATTTCATAAAATCAAAGTAAATTGCGAGTACAAATTGCTGCAAACCTTTCACCCTTTACCTTTTGCCTTTCACCTCACCTCGCTGATATCCAAAAATTATTAAAACCCAATCCTATTTGTATTTCTATAAGCTCTTCCTGGAGCATTTCAAGTACTGCCAAAAAATTATAAACAAAATGAACCTTATTTTCCGACTGGCTTGTGATGGCTTTAAAATCCATCATTTTATTGATCTTTAACAGGTTTTCGATCGTCTTTTTTTGCTTTTCGATGGTATATGGGTATTGTGTTACGGTATGAGTCACCTCCTCAGTGCGGTTCATATAGCGCTTCATCATCCTCCCGTAATATATCATTAATTTATACAGGCTAATTTCGGATAACTCTTCACCGGGAATAGTTATATGTTCGGCCATTTCTATATCAGCCCTGATATTCCCACGTTTCTCCTGCTTAAACCGTTCGTCCTCAAATGGATGCAAGTGTTCGCAAACTTCCTTGATTTTTTTATATTCAATCAGTTTCCTGATTAAATCCTCTTTTGTGTCTATTTCATTGCTGCCGTCTTCTACCTCATACCGGGGCAACAGCATTTTCGCCTTAATGCGCATAAGGGTTGCCGCAACAAATATGAATTCGCTGGCTAACTCCATATTAAGGCTCGTCATGTGATGAATATAGGTCAGGAAATCATCGGTGATGCGGGCTATAGGGATATCGTGTATTTCCAGTTCGTCCCTTTCAATAAAAAAAAGCAACAGATCAAATGGCCCCTCAAACTGCGGTAATTTTATTTCAAAGCTTTCTTCGATCATATCGGCTCAAAATTAAATTAAAAAGGTAGAATATTCTAAACGCTGACTAAAAACGAAAAAAACTTTGCATTGCTAGGTATTATTTTGTTATCGCCCGCATTGGATAATATTCGTAGGTATTTATTTGACTTGCCGGATCATTTGCGATAAATGTACGTACCTCCTCCTCGTCGTCCGCTACTATCACTCCTAACCCGTAAACCCCTTTGGGGTCAATTACAGGCCCAAATACAATAACCTTTCCTTTATCCATCAGCGCCCTCCAATAAACAACATGCTGCTGCATTATAGCCCTTTCTTCAGGTGTCATATCCTGGGCGAAACTTGGGCGGTTAGGCAAAAGTTTTAATGCAAAGTGTTTTTTTTCCATTATTGTTAGTTTATCCCACAATACTTTCCGGTCAACCAGCTTTCGCCAGCTTTACAATATCTTTTACGTCGATAATCTGTTTTTCGTAACCGAATCTTGAAACATTTATCATTGCCTGCCCTAATTCGGCTAAAGTACTAACCATTTTAGGAAATACAGCACGGAAAAATGGGTACATCCAGCTAAGATATTTGTAATAAGGAAGTGTGTTTTTCAATCCTTTTGTAGGATGCATATAACCCGGCCTAAAGGCAAACACCTGTTTAAAAGGCATCCGCATCAACTCGTTTTCAGTTTTTCCCTTCACCCTTGCCCACATCGATCTTCCTTTCTCGGTGCTGTCAGTTCCGCCGCCAGATACATAGCAAAACGTCATACCAGGATTAAGCCTAACAAGAGTAGACGCAACATTAATGGTTAAAGTGTAAGTTAATCTGTAGTATTCAGGTTCTTTCATCCCAATGGAGGAAACACCCAAACAAAAGTAACAGGCATTGTAACCCGTAAGCTGGCTTTCAATTGCAGAAATATCAAAGAAGTCAGCGTGAATAATCTCCTTCAGCTTTGGGTGTATTACGTTACAGGGCTTTCGGTTAATTACCAATACTTCTTCAACCGATGGATGAAGCAGGCATTCATGAAGAACCCCCTCACCTACCATTCCCGTGGCGCCGGTAATAATGACGTTTAGTTTTTCATTTATTATTGTGCCTGTCATATTATCAAAAATACACATAGCAATAAGTTTATGTCTTACCGCTATGTAATTATACAAAAAAGGTACCGAATGTTAAATTATAACCAAAAACTGTAGCCAACCGCGACAGTGCCTGCTCCTGTATTGTTGTTACCGTTTGTGGTACCCTTTTGTATACTAATGAAGCCGTAATTACCTCCGCCTTCAATAAAAATGTAGCTTTTTTTGAATTTATAAGCCAGACCGACATTCCCTTCAATACCTACGTTGGCTTTATGAGTCTGGTCCTTTATGTCCTGCGTATTGTCGAACGACTGAGGGCCACCCGGCAGGGGTGGTGTTCCCGCGGGAGGAGGTTGCGTACCTGAGCCTCCCGGAGGGTAAATCTCACTGGAACCGGTAGTAATTTGTTTTGCATAAATTAAATAACCTAAAAATGGCCCGGCATCAGCGTATATTCTGAATGGAGAGGATTTCAAATCCCAGCCAAATTTTGCCAAAACGGGCAGCATCAGGTAATTTAATTTCGCTGTGCTGTTGTAATTGGCGTAAAGATATTGCGGGGCCGGGTTAGGATAAAAAGCCTGGGCATATTGCGCCGGTGTAGGAAAGGCTTGCAGTCCATCCTTTTTACCTCCTTGCGCCGAATATTCCAGCATTGGCTGGATGGAAAACAGATCAGAAAATTTAAATTCGGCAAATACGCCAAAATCAGCGCCGAGCCTTGAACTGTAGCCTGTATTCAGGGGCGTTTGGTCACCGCCTCCGGAAGTTAAATTCGGTATACTAATACCGCCTCTTACGCCTAATGCTATATCCTGGGCATCTGCGTTAAAAAATAGCACTGTTAAACCTAAAAATAATAAGTAAAAAAATAATTTCTTCATGGTCAAATAGTTTTAAGGTGGTTAAACAAAAAGAAAGAATTAATATAGCAGGGTGTTAAATTTGTGTTAAATAAATAACAATTTAACAAATTTGGTTTTAAAAATAGTCAATATGACATATTTATGAAATTCAAATATCATTTGTTATCATAAATATTTATTGACAAAGAGGGAAGCGGCTTGATATAATTACAAGCTTATATTAAAATATCACAAACTAATGCCTGCGCCTGTTTTAAAAAACTCATTTACACTAACAGGCAGACGGCCCCTGGGTTTTAACTGCCCGGTAATAACCTTTACGGCAGAACGCTGCAATTCATCATTTAATTGATAGCAAGCCAGTAAAGCCCCGCATTTTTCAATACCCGGCAAGCCCGCCATTGAATAAGCGTTTGCAAAAACACTCATAACCATATTTTCGCGTTCGGCGAGTTCGGTAATAAATAATTTGACATCATTACTGTAATCCAGTTTGCTGGCCGGGCGCGGGCGCGTATCGTTTATGCTTACAAAAACCTGGTCATATTGCTTCAAATTTTCAAGTAAAGATTTTAATTGCGCGTCGGGCATATTTTTATCGACTAAAAAGGCGGTACTATTAGGATAATATTTAGCAAGTTCCTGCTGAAAAACCGTTGTGCGTGTAACTCCAATACTGATGATGGCCGTTTTTTGTGAACGATTGGGATTTAGCGAGGCAGAATCTCCTTTTAAGAGTGTAACCGCGGCATCACTTAATTGTTGAACCAACTCCTTTGCTGCAGGCCTGTTCAAATCTTCTGTTAAATGATCGATGGTGTTTTCGTGATAATGATTTAGTTCTGCCCAATATTTGGCAGCAATTACCTTTTTCACCCGGGATTCAAACTCTTCTTTTGAGATACTATCTTCGCGGACTACTTTTCTAATCAATCTGATCGCCCTTTTTGAGTTTTCTGATAACTCAATAATATCATTACCGGCTAAAAAAGCTTTTACATCAGCTTCACCACCGGGGAAGTATTTTACAACGGCCTTCATTTCCATCGCATCAGACACTACCAAGCCTTTAAATTTAAGCGAATCTTTCAAAATGCCCGAAACAATTGGCCGCGATAAGGTAGAAGGCAGATTTTTACTGGTATCTAATGCGGGTATGTCCATGTGCGCAATCATGACCCCTGCAATGCCTGCCTTTATCGCCTCCCTGAACGGGTATTCTTCCAGCGTATCTAATCGCTGGCGGGTAAAAGGCAGCAAAGGCAGATCGAGATGTGAATCAACGTTGGTATCGCCGTGGCCAGGGAAATGTTTAGCCATTGTTAAAAGACCTGCATCCTGCATACCTTTAAAATAGGCGATGCCCTTTGCCGCCACATTGTATTTATTATCGCCGAATGACCGGTAGTTGATAACCGGATTGTCAGGGTTATTGTTTATGTCCAAAACTGGCGCTAAATTCATTTGCATGCCCAGGCGCTTAAAATCATACGCAACTTGTTGACCCATTTTATAAATGAGTGAATTATCCTCAATTGCACCTAAAGTCATTTGGTAGGGATATGATATGGTTGAGTCCAGCCGCATTCCTACACCCCATTCGCCATCCATGGTAATGAGTAGCGGCAGTTTAACTAATTTTTGATACCTGTTAATTAAATCGGCCTGCCTTACCGGACCGCCCTGAAAAAACACTAAACCACCAACCTGTTCGGTTTTGATGATATGGGCCACTGAATCTTCATATCTCTGACCTCTGTCGGTATGTGCGCGTACAAAAAACAACTGCGCAACTTTATGTTTCCGGCTCATTTTATTAAAAACAGAATCAACCCAGTGGTTTTGATGATTTAATAGTTCGATGTAATCTTCTTTTTGTGCGAAGGCATTAACTGCAATGAAATTAATAACAGCTATTATAAAGCACTTTACCAAATATTTACCTTTTTTCATAGCCCAAATGTAGTTTAAATGCAACCACATGCCTTGTTTTTTCGTTCAGCAACATGTTTTTATTGATTACACGGTATCGGATCAGAAACCGATTAAGATTGAAGTTGCCGATACAAAAAATTTGTCCGGAATAACCCTTTGGATAAATTCTTAATCTATAAAAAACATAAAACCACAAAAACGATATGAAAAAATTTATTTTTTTAGCGATATGCCTGCTGGCTGCGGGTGCAGTAAGTGCGCAAGGTTACGAGTTTGGCTCCCATGGGGGGGTTACAAGGCGTACTGCGCCCGCCGAAATTATGGACGATTTTTACAGGTTTAGGATTGGCTTTACCGCCGGGGTTAATGTATCGAATACGCTTAACGCCTACAGTCCAGGTTACAGCTCAGGTGCTATCGTCGGCTTTCACGCCGGCATAACGATGGAATTGCCGATTATTTATCCTTTATCGCTCGTGCCCGAAGTTCTTTACTCTGAGAAGGGCTATGCAGCGGCAACCCACGATGGTGATTTTACGCAGCATGCTAATTATATTGATGCTCCCCTGCTTTTAAAATTTCACTTATCCCCAACTTTTAATCTTTTGTTAGGGCCGCAAGTATCTTTCCCGGTATCAACTACAAACACTTATGATAACGGGTTTACATTACTCTCGGAGCAATACTACAGCACTTATCAACAAAAAGCCCAGTTTGATGGGGTTATCGGCTTAAGTTTTGATGTAACCTCTAACATTGAACTGCGGGCAAGATATACCCTTGACTTGCAGCAAAACTACCAGGATAGTGCGTACGGCGGCGATTACCGTAACCAGGTAGCACAATTTGGCGTAGGGTTTAAATTTTAACACCCTGAAATTTTAAGCACATTTCAGCTTAAAAAAAGTCGGCCAGAAAAAATTTGGCTGGCTTTTTTTGTACAATTTCAATCCGCATAAGCTTAAAATAAGATCTTCCGGATAAGATAATCATACACCTCAAAAGCCAAAAAGCTGTTGACAGGCAAAAAATATCTTTCAATATTATTCCCTGATCTTTT
The DNA here is from genome assembly GCA_036495385.1 of Mucilaginibacter sp. GTDB lineage: Bacteria > Bacteroidota > Bacteroidia > Sphingobacteriales > Sphingobacteriaceae > Mucilaginibacter. Next base: position 12,841 of record DASXMZ010000184.1, read on the forward strand.
CGATTAAAAAACACCCGCAGGAGTACAGCGTCTTGCATTAACTGTAGTGGAATTAACGACAGCTATTATAACGCGTTTTCCTCAATATTTACCTTGAACAGCTCTGCTTAGCTTAATGCAACCAAGTATCTTATTTTTTTGAGCAGCTTGTTGTCATTTGTTATGAGATATAAACAACTTACTAGATAACGGCCGCAGGTATAAAAAAAATTCGCCTGGAATAAACCTTTGGATAAATTTTTAATCTATAGAAAACATAAAACCACAAATAATATGAAAAAAATTCTGTTTTTAGCAATATGCCTGCTGGCTGCTGGTGCGGTTAGTGCGCAAGGTTATTATTATGGCTCTCATCCAAGAAAAAGGCATTCGGCTCCGCCCAGACTTGTGGATGACTTTTATAGAGTAAGGGTTGGTGTTACCGGCGGCGTTAATATTTCAAATACCATTAGTGCCTATAACTCGGGTTTCAGTACAGGTGCTATCATCGGTTTTAACGCCGGCTTAACGATGGAATTACCTATTGTTTATCCTTTATCGTTCGCCCCTGAAGCGCTTTATTCGGAAAAGGGCTATGCAGCAGTAACACCCGATGGCAATTTTACCCAGCACGCCAATTATATTGACGTCCCCTTGCTTTTAAAATTTCACTTGTCTCCTACTTTTAACTTTTTGTTTGGGCCGCAAATATCTTTCCCTGTGTCGACAACCAATACTTACGACAATGGCTTTGAAGTGACTTCGGAGCAATATTATAACAATTACTCGCAGAAAAACATCGTGGATGGGGTTGTTGGTGTAAGTTTTGATGTCACCCCGAACGTTGAACTCCGGGCACGATATACGATTGATTTGCAGCAAAATTACCAGAATAATTTGTACGGCGGCGATTACCGCAACCAGGTGTGGCAAATTGGTTTAGGATTCAAGTTTTAATAATTTAAAAATTCAAGGAGCCTATAAATCAAAAAAGCCAGTCAAATTTTCATTTGGCTGGCTTTTTTGCGTACAATTGCAGCTAAAATATGCTCATGGTAAAGTTTACCTGGTTGATAAATCCAATTAATTCTACCGGCTTTCCTGATATGTTCATTAAAGGCAATTCCTGTTTCAAATTGTTTAGCCTTCAGGTGGATGAATTTCAATCTTATACTAAAAAAAACTTATCCAGGTATGAAAAGTAAGATCACGGGGGGAGATACTTCATTATTGTTCGCAAAAAAAATCCTGAATAAGTACGATGTAAACTACTATAGATGTAACGAAACCGGATTTATACAAACAGAAGCTCCCTTTTGGCTTGCGGAAGCTTATTCATCGGTAATAACCAAACTGGATATTGGACTACCTTTTCGTAATATTTATTTAGCTGACAGATTAAGCAAGATTTTAACAACGAAATTTGATTACGAAGGCATTTTCCTGGATTATGCCGGCGGCTATGGTTTATTCACACGTTTAATGCGCGATAAAGGTTTCAATTTTTATAACACGGACAAATACTGTCCCA
>DASXMZ010000185.1:0-4037 GCA_036495385.1 Mucilaginibacter sp.
TTCTTATATTGTACATTGTCTTCAATAAGCGCATGTGTACCGATTAATATTTTCAGTTGCCCGTTTTCCAGTTTTTCATGTAGCAATTTTCTGCTTTTTTTTGAAGTTGAACCGGTTAATAACGCAACTTCAACAAAATCGTCGCCAACCAGCTCTTTAATTGTTTGATAATGCTGGCTGGCCAGGATTTCCGTAGGGGCCATTATACAGGTTTGAAAGCAGTTGTCTATCGCTATGAGCATGCTCATTAGCGCAACTACAGTTTTGCCGCTTCCCACATCGCCCTGAAGTAAACGGTTCATCTGTACACCGCGCTGCGTATCATATCTTATTTCTTTTAAAACACGTTTTTGAGCATTGGTTAAAGCAAAGGGCAGTTTTTGCTGATAAAATTGATTGAAAAAATCCCCGACAACAGCAAATACATTTCCTTTAAACTTTTGAGTATGGAGCAGCTTGTTTTTTAGCAATTTAAGCTGAAGCAAAAACAGTTCTTCAAATTTTAGCCGGCGAAGCGCTTCGTTAAGTATTGCCGTGTCTTCAGGAAAATGAATATTATAATATGCGTCAGCACGGGGGATCAGCTTAAAACGATTTATTATATATAAGGGTAAATTTTCATGGATATCTTTAAGGTGTTGTTCCAGTAATGCCGTTATTAATTTTTGCAGACCTTTACTGTCTAACGAAAACTGTTTTAATTTCTCTGTAGAGTTATAAGCCGGTTGCAGTGTTAAATTTCCTTTGCGTTGAAGCGCCCCGGCTGCATATGGTTCCAATTCAGGGTGTGCCATCTGCAGTTTTCCATTAAAAACCCCGGGCTTCCCAAATAATATATATGCTTTACCAATAATAAATGCTTTTTCGGCCCATTTAATACCCTGGAACCATACCAGCTCGATTGTGCCGGTATCGTCCTGTGCCTGTACAACCAGGCGTCTGGTATGCTTTTCGCCTAATATTTCTTTATGGGTTAAACGTGCCAGCAGCTGTACGTAAGGCAATTCTGGCTGTATTTCTTTTATTTTATAAAACCTGGTCCGGTCAATATATTTATAGGGAAAGTGACTTAGAAGATCTTCAAAACTAAATATTTGCAGGTCCTTTTTTAATATTTCTGCACGGCTAACCCCAACACCTTTTAAATATTCTATTGGGGTCTGAAATACCTGGGTGTTCAATTATTAATGGAGTGAATTATTAAATGGATTTGAAAATTTGGCAATCAGGATTTAAAGGCAGTAACTGATATTTCGACATTAACGTTTTTAGGTAGACCTGCCACCTGCACAGTTTCACGGGCGGGAAACTGATCTTTAAAATAGGTGCCGTAAATTTCATTAACATCAGAAAAGCTTTGCATGTTTTTTAAAAAAATGGTGGTCTTAACAACGTTGCGGAAGTCAATACCTGCTTCGGCCAGGATAAATTTAATGTTTTCCATTATCTGTTTAGCTTCAGTTTTGATGTCGTCTAAAACTAATTCGCCTGTTACCTGGTTAATGGCAATTTGCCCCGAAACAAATACAAAATTCCCTGCCGCTATAGCCTGGCTATAAGGGCCAATGGGCGCAGGCGCGTTAGTAGTATTAATTACTGTTTTCATTTATTAGTAGGTAATTGCTTTTTAAAGTGATTATGATTGCCGTGACTTATTTTTTTAAAATAAGCCATTGAATAAGTTTCCAGATGATACCCAATAAAAATACGGTAATTGCAATAGCATTAATTACATGCATCACCTTAAGATTAAAGCTCGTTGGCCTGTTGGGATCCTTTTTTCGGAAAAAATACATAAAGCAAATTTAAGTAAAAATTTATTTTATGTAGTTTATAAAACAACGTGAAATAGTCAAACTGCGCTCATTAATTATTAAAACTGCCTCCAACAAAAAAGGCTTCCCGTTTCCGGAAAGCCTTTATCATTATTTTTTAATGAAGATTATTTGTGGAATTCAACACGACGGTTTAGTATACGACCATCTTCGGTTGAGTTATCAGCAATTGGGTGAGTTTCACCAAAAGCTTTAATTTTTAAGCGTTTAGCATCTACACCTGAATTTACTAAATAAGTTTTTACAGAGTTAGCACGGTCTCTTGATAAACGCATGTTGTGAGCAGCGGTACCTTCTGATGAAGCATAACCGGCAAGTGTAACAACACTACTATTTGACCTTAAATCAGATGAAGTTGCATCTAATACTGGGTAAGAAGATGTTTTCAATACTGAGCTGTCAAATTCAAACTGAATGTTAGAATAGGCAGTAGCAGCAACTTCCTTGTTGGCGGCGCAAAACTTGCAAACGGCAGCTGTATCAAGTTTAATCACAAGCGGACAACCTGAACCATCGACAACAGTACCTGCTGGAGTGTTAGGACATTTATCAAACTGATCAGCAACACCATCACCGTCTGAATCTTTTTTCAGATCGTTAACAGCATTTTCAACATTGGTAACACGGCCTTTTAAAGCTTCTACTTCCTGGCGTAATGCAGCGTCATATAATTCATCATACATCATTGCAACAGGGTTTACCCAATCCAGGTTTGGTTTTGTTTTTGTACCGAAAGTGTACTCTAAACCTGCCCAGCCATAAGAATAGTGATCAGAAAATACAACGCCATATTGATTGTAAGTATGGTAACCGCTGAAGTTATAACCATCCATAAAGTTTTCGGTGTAACCGACATTAAGTGCAAGTTCTTCAGTAAGTCTGAATTTAACACTTCCACCTGCAGGTATAACCAACTCTTTAACCCGGTTAGTGTAGCTTTGATTATTACCAGCAGCATCAACGTAAGTTGGTTTATAATTCGCCAAACCTATACCGGCTGATAAATAAAAATTAACTGCATTTTTACGATGCATGAAATCTACACTTGCTACGTTAGCGAGACCGCTAATAGTTCCGGAGTAAAATGTGGTTGAAAAGCTTTTACCACCAAAGTTGACACCGTTTGGAGCGCTTGTATTGTCTCCTGTAACTGTTCCACCGTGTAAATCCAATTGTAAACTGAAAGAATGTGCAAGTTTTTCTCTTACCGAGACGCCATAACCAAACCCAATCTTAGCGTCTGTGGCGGCGTTAGTGCCGCCCGTGAATAAAAATGGTGAGGTAACCCCTAAATTAACACCAACGCTCCAGGTGCTGTACTGATTTAAACCACCAAATACCTTGGCAGTAGATGTTGCAGACGACATTTTCGATGAATCTTTGGCGGTAGTGGTCGAAGTTTGAGCTTTTACCATCCCAACGGCCATCAAGGAAACAAATGATAAGGCGACTGTTTTCTTTAATGTAGAATAGTTCATAGTTTTAAGATTAAACGATTTTAATTGTGATTTTTTTCAAAAATAGTAATTATGTTTGAAACCATAACCAAACATTGTTCCAAATTTGTAATAGTAATACAAATAAATAAAAAAAATTGTTTTTAAAAAAACTATTTAATATATAAAATGAAATATCCCCCTATTAGTAATGAGATATTTACAAATAATAGAAAGAGTCTCGTTTCGCGATTGAAACCGAAATCTTTAGCTATTTTCCATTCAAATGATGAATTTCCTAGAAATGGAGACCAGAATTTTCTTTTTAAGCAAAATCCGGACTTTTTTTATCTTACGGGTATTGATCAGGAGAAAAGTATATTAATATTATTTCCTGATTGTCCTAACGAACTATACAAAGAAGTACTCTTTTTAATACAAACTAACGAACACATCGCAATTTGGGAAGGGCATAAATATACCAAAGAGGAAGCATCCAAAGCTTCGGGTATTAATAATATTTATTGGCTTAATGAATTCGATAATATTTTACATACCATTATCAATTATGCTGAAAATATATATATTAATACTAATGAGAATGACAGGTATAGCCATACCGTGCCATATCGCGATCTGAGGTTATATGAAACGCTAAGGGCTAAATACCCACTGCATCACTACGAACGCTCGGCTCTGATTTTGAGGGATCTTCGTGTCGTGAAATCTCCAATTGAGATCGAACTGACAAAAAAAGCATGCCAAA
>DASXMZ010000186.1:0-3107 GCA_036495385.1 Mucilaginibacter sp.
TTTGTCTTCGCTGCCAATGTGCTCTTCCAATATCTTTTTCACTTCCTTATTGGATACTTCTTCGCCGCTTTCGGTTTGTATGGCTTCGGAGAAAAACGATTTCAGCAGAAATGTGCCGAATTCTGTTTGCACATATTTGGAGTTGGCTACGCGCGATACAGTTGAAATATCCATATTGATCCTGTCGGCAATATCTTTAAGGATCATTGGTTTCAGGTTCTTGTCGTCGCCGGTTAAAAAGAAATCATATTGATACTGCATGATGGCGTTCATGGTTTTTAACAGCGTTTGCTGGCGCTGTTTGATCGCATCAATAAACCATTTAGCCGAATCGAGCTTTTGCTTTACAAATTGTACCGCTTCCTTCATTTTTTTATCCTTTTGGGATGCTTTGTCATAATGCTCGAACATCTCCTGGTAGGAGCGGCTTACCCTGAGCTCGGGGGCATTTTTTGAGTTTAGTGTGAGTATCAGAACGCCATCGTTATTAGTGATATGAAAATCGGGTATTACCTGCATTTGCTTGGTATTTACCTCATTTGAATCACCGGGTTTTGGATTAAGCTTTAAAATTTCGTTCACCACGCCACGAAGTTCCGTTGATGACATGTTTAACGATTTCTCGAGCTTGTCATAATGCTTGCGTGTAAATTCATCAAGATAGTGTTCAACCACCGTGATCGCCTTTTTTATGATGGGATCATTGGCATCTTTTTTTCGTAGTTGAATCAAAAGACATTCCTGTAAGCTTCGTGCGCCAACACCGGCCGGATCGAAGCTTTGTATTATTCTGAGTATGTCTTCCACTTCCTCATCATCCGCGAAAACATTTTGTGAAAAGGCAAGATCATCGGTAAGCGAAGTGATTGGCCGGCGCAGGTAGCCGTCATCGTCAAGACTGCCTATTATTTGTTTCCCTACCCTGAAATCTTTATCTGACAACGGAAGCAGGTCCAACTGTTGCTGAAGACTTTCAAAAAATGAACTTTGTACGGCAATAGGTATTTCCTTATGCTCACTCTCGTCATCACCGTTCTGGTCATAACGCGACCCATATTCATTTAAATTGTCTTCCTGTAGGTAATCTTCGATGTTAAATTCATCAGCTTCACCTTGCCCCTCATCGCTATTAAAGTTATCATCATCGGGGTCACGGTCGGGATATTGCTCCTCTGGTTCATTCAAATTAGTCAGGCTCAGATCTTCAAGGGCAGGATTTTCCTCCAACTCCTCTTTGATCCGTGTATCTAACGATACCGTAGGCACCTGTAACAATTTAATGAATTGTATTTGTTGAGGCGAGAGCTTTTGTAAAAGTTTTTGTTGTAGATTTTGTCTAAGCATAGTCGATGACGCCAAAAATACATCAATTACCTTTAACTAAAAAATATGTTGAATATCAGCGTTACCCGTTAACGGCAAAAGGAAATAATTTGTTTGTTCAGGATGATATTTTACTAACTTTATAAAAACTTAAATCATTTTTCAATGTCGTTTGTAAAAGAATTTAAAGAATTTGCCATGCGGGGCAATGTTATTGACCTCGCAGTGGGCGTTGTTATCGGCGCCGCATTTGGTAAAATTGTTACATCGTTGGTTAATGATGTTATTATGCCTCCCATAGGATATATAACCGGTGGAATTGATTTTAAAAATCTGAAAGTCATGATTAAACCCGGGGACCCTGCGAAGAAGATAGCAGACGTTTCCATCAACTATGGCAATTTTATCAATACCATTATCGAGTTTTTTATCATAGCCGTGTGTATTTTTGCTGTTGTGAAATTCATCAACTCATTAAAGACCCCTGAACCAGAGCCAGCACCAACTCCTGATCCGGAGCCAACTAAAGAAGAAATTTTACTTACCCAGATACGTGATTTACTGGCAAAAGGACAAAAGTAGGATACGGTAATTTACCTGATAGGTTGATTATTTCCCCTGATTTAACTTGATCAACTCAATCTAACTTAATCAACTGTAAACTAATATTTGAAAAGAGAAAAAATAACACTACATTTGCGCTCTTGTTTTTAAAACGACGAATAGAATAAATAGCGATGAAAAGAACATTTCAGCCCTCACAAAGGAAAAGAAGAAATAAACACGGTTTCCGTGAGCGTATGGCAACTGCTAATGGCAGAAGAATTTTAGCGTCAAGAAGAGCTAAAGGCAGAAAAAGATTGACAGTATCTGACGAGCGCAGTCACAAAGCATAAACCTGTTGCTTTCTCCGCACTGGGGCTTGAACCGGCTATTTGTTTAATTTCGGTTCAGAATTAGCAACAATGTACACTTTTAAAAAAGAAGAACGGTTATGTAATAAAAGGCTTATCGACGAGCTTTTTCATAACGGTTCTTCTTTTTTGTGTTACCCCTTTAAAGCTTCGTGGATGCTCTCGCACGAGTCTGTGCATTTCCCTGTACAAATTTTATTTTCGGTTTCAAAAAAACGTTTCAAGAAGGCTGTTGACCGTAACCTGATAAAGCGCCGCATGCGCGAAGCCTACCGGTTGCATAAGCAGGAATGTTTGTATAATATGCTGGACGGCGCCGACAAAAAGATTGTGCTTTCATTGGGCTATATCGGTAAAGAGATTGCCCCGTACGATCTTATCGAGAAAAAGATGCTTAAGCTTTTAACTCTTCTTTGCACTGGGATTGTGAAATGAAAGCTTTCGGCGATATATTAAAGGCCATAGCAGGATTCTTTTTTATTATCCTGATCAGAATATATCAATATTTTATTTCGCCGCTTACCGGCGCATCCTGCCGCTATACGCCTACCTGTTCGCAATACGGGGTTGAGGCAATAAAAAAGCACGGTGCCTTTAAAGGCGGATGGTTAACTTTAAAACGGATTGCCAGCTGTAATCCATGGGGAGGGCATGGCCACGACCCGGTACCCTGAATGTCATGAGTTTAATATTACAAATTGAAACTGCCACATCATCGTGTTCTGTTGCCCTGGCAAAAGACGGTAACGTTTTGGCTTTTAAGGAAGTAAACGCACGCAATGTGCATGCGGAAGTAATTACCGTTTTTATTGATAAGATAATTTCTTCTGCCGGTGCACAATATGCTGACCTGGATGCCATCGCGGTAAG
>DASXMZ010000187.1:0-2470 GCA_036495385.1 Mucilaginibacter sp.
TCAAACCCGCCTACGGCGTCAATCTGAAGCATTACCTCCTTAAATAATTTATATTCAAGCGCCATTCCCGATCCTATGATGGCTGCCGAAAGATTAAATACCCGCTGCGACTTACGGAAAATGTGATTGTTAACCTCCTCGCTTATGGCATCTAATATAGCAATGGGCGTCTCGGTGTTTTTTGCTGTCCGGTGGCCCTGCACAACGCGGTGACCTGCCTGGATATAATTATTTATCTGGTATAAAAAATCAGCGGCGGCAATATTGTCAATGTCAAAAACAACAGCTGCGTCAAAACCATCGGCGGTATTTTCAATAGCTTTATGCAGCGCCTTTGATTTAGTGCTGTTTTCAAAAACTACTTCCAATACCTGTATGGGCATTTTTCTTAGCTTTTCGATAGTTTGGGGTTTTAACGAGTCGGCTATTACACAAATGTGAAACAGGTCTTTAGGATAGTCGATAGTCACGGTGCTCGCTGCAGAATTTAATATGATCTCATCTTCCTTATAAGAACATATATAAATAACAAATTTGGCAAGTTTGGTGCTCGCCGACGCGTTTTTAACGGGAAACAGTTTCCCCGATACCGAAAGAATAAACAGGTACAGGCTATACACTCCCAGGTATATAAAAATTGCACTCGTTATTATAGCCGCAATAAATTTAATAATATCCATAAGTTAACAATACTTATACGAAAGTTTTGCCAAAATGATAAGGCACAATGTGATTTTTTTTGAAAATAAGGGCCTTAAATTGATTTTTTGTCGAGGTTTTCTTTCAGGATATCTTTTATTTCCATTATCCGGTGTTCCCATGTATTATCGGCAGCAACTTCCAGCCTTTTTTGTTGTAACAAACTTGTGTCTTCCAACGCCATATTTAACGCTTCAGAAAACTCCGTTGCATTGGCGCAATAGAAAACTGTATCGAGTGTAAAATCTTTCAGATCAGCGTTAAAATCGGTTGAAACGACAGGTCGGCCCGAACCCAGGTATTCAAATAGTTTTAAGGGGAAAATATGGTTGCTTACTTCATCTTTTTTAAATGGGATAATCGCTACGTCGAAGCCCTTTAAAACTGCAGGCATCAATTCATAGGGCACAGGCCCCTTCAGATAAAGGTTTGACGCCGTATATTCCTCTTCCCTGATATAATACCTGTCAACCGGCCCTATAAAAACAAAACTTTTATCAGGGTTCATGGCAATAATATCCTTAACAAGCTCATAATCAATTCGCCGTTCAATATTTCCAAAATAACCGATAATTGGCTTTTTAACGCCTTTTAAAATTTCAGCGATTTTTAATCCGGGATTCAGCGCTTTTTGGCAATGGCTTATATTTGCGGCATTAGGTATAAAATACGCGTTATTATTTAATAACCCTTTTTGGTTTGATAATTCTTTACTGGTGGATATTACCATGTCTACATCCTTAACCAAAATATCTTCCGAAATAAGGCCGTGCCGGGTTTGATAAGGCTCGATCAATGGGTCAACGCAGTGATAAACAGTTAACAGCGGCTCAAGCTGTTTATGCAAAGCGGGGAAGGCAACATTGTACGAATTGATATAAATGTAATTATTGATGTTCAAGTTTCTGATTACCTTTTTTAACCTCGAACCGACTATCTTTTCATTTATTTTAAGCAGCCAACGGTATAATTTCCCTTCGGGCAGCATATTTATAGAAGGCACCGGCGGTGTAATTATAATTTTAAGATTCGGGTTTTCGGTAGCGATAAGGCTGTTTGATGGAGAAAAGAAATGGGGGCGCCTTGTTTTATAACCAGTTGTATTTCTAAACTTTATGTAATCAAGCCAGGTGTAAGGCCGGTCAACATAGTATACCATATTGTCTTTTGCGAGATGCCTGGCCATAGTGAAATTGGTCGACTCCAAAGGGCTGTCAAACTGCATCTGCGAAAAAATAATAATATTTTGGTCTTTGAGGCTCATGTTACAAAATTAAGGGGGTTATTTGTTTATCATAAAGCTTTGGCTATTAATTGTTGCCGGTTAGCTTTTAACCTCAGCATTCTTCTTTTTAAGCCTGCTAAACAAATCTTTTATTAACAGTATTGTTTCGTTAAAGCCCAATGTAATAATATCACGCATTTTAAATTCTAAATTCTTTTTCAGCATCCAGTAGCCATAAAAAATGCCGGCCAAAAATGTAAAGATTGATGAAAAAGCAACCCCATAAAGATTGTGGGTAAGGTGAATGCCGATAAAATCCCCCATAATATTCACAACCAGCATCAATATTACCTTGATCATATTAATATGGGGTTTATTCAGAATATCCAGTGTTACACCTAAAAACCGGTCGACGGGCAATAAAATAGCAAATGACATAAATATCCTGAAAAAATTCGCCGCGTCCGAATGGGCAAACTGGGCGCCGCCAATCAATCTGATTATAAAGTCTGCGCTACCAAACGCGATGACTGATACAGGTATTAA
>DASXMZ010000188.1:0-9772 GCA_036495385.1 Mucilaginibacter sp.
AGCACATAGGCTGTTTGCGTATCGGAAGAGATTAGTCCGTTTGGTGTTACGTATTCTTTCAAATAGGCGTCTTTAATTTTTTGAAGCAGCGCAGTATAGTAAGTTACATCTTCGGCTTTGCCTAACACATTTGCCGTATTGATAAGCAATTGCGTTGAATAAGCATAAAAACACTGGGCAATTAAATATTTGTTGGTTATAGCCGAACTGCCGTCAGTATCGTCATTTAAACTATAAAACAGCCAGTCGCCAAAATGGAACCCTGTGTTCCAAAGGTCATTTACGCTTTGATGCTGCATATAGTCAACCCAGGCTTTCATACTGCTGTACTGAGTCTCCAATATCCGTTTATCACCATAAGCGAGGTACATGTTCCAGGGGATAATGGTCGAAACATCTGCCCATCCGGTGGCTCCACCCGATCCGGTTGAACCTTTGCCAATAACATTAGGTATTACAAAAGGTACGCTGCCGCTTGGATACTGATCTGCAGCAACGTCTTTCAGCCATTTTGAAAAGAAGTTGTTTACATTCATGTTGAACGATGCGGTGCGCGAAAATACCTGGGCATCCCCGGTCCAGCCTAAACGCTCGTCGCGTTGCGGACAATCGGTAGGAACATCCAGAAAGTTTCCCTTTTGCCCCCATTGTATATTATGCTGCAGTTGATTAATAAGCGTATTTGAACAGGAAAAGCTGCCGGTTGGCGTCATATCCGAATAAAGCGCTATAGCTGTAAAATTTTCGGGCTTTAACTCGCCGGGATAGTCTTCGACCTTGATATACCTGAAACCCTGCCAGGTAAACTGGGGTTCAAAAGTCTCCACGCCGCCGCCACTAAGTATATAGGTGTCCTGCGATTTTGCGGTACGCAGGTTTTCAGTATAAAAATTACCGGCTTTATCAATTACCTCTGCATGCGAAAGCGTAACCTTATCACCAGCTTTGCCGCTTACCTTCATTTGTACCCAGCCAACCAGGTTCTGTCCAAAATCTATTACTTTTTCGCCTTTGGGCGTAGTAAATATCCTGATAGGTTTAAATGTTTCATGTTTTCGCACCGGTTCATTAAAAGTGGCCACCAAAAAATCTTTCGAAAAATCCTTCACCGTTACTCCAGACCAGCTTTTGTCGTCGAATTTTGAAGTAGACCAGCCTTTTTGCTGCATCCGGTCGTCAATTGTTGCTCCATAATATATTTCAGCAGAACGTACAGGGCCTGTGGAGGATTTCCAACTTTCATCGGACACGATAGTTTGAGTAGAGCCATCTGTATAAGTCACCTCAAGTTGAAGCAGCAAAGCAATGTCCTTTCCGTACAAATTTGGCGTAGGCTGATATCCGATATACCCGCGATACCATCCGTTTCCAAGCTCAGCGCCTACCGCGTTTATGCCCTGTTGCAATAAGGCGGTGACGTCATAAGCCTGGTATTGCAGCCGTTTGTTGTAGCTGGTCCAGCCTGGCGTTAAAAAAGCGTCGCCAACCCTTTTACCATTTATTTGTGCTTCGTATAAACCATGCGCAGTTATATAGGCTGTAGCCGATTGGATTTTTTTTGATAGGGAAAACTCTTTGCGAAACAAAGGGCTTGGTCGCGTTACCGAATCTTCAACGAAACCGGGAGTTATCCATTTGGCTTTCCAATCGGACGGGGAGAGGAGCCCCATTTTCCAGGATGCGGGTGTGCTCCATTCAGAAGCTTTGCCCGAATTATCCCAAACCCTTACCTGCCAGTAATATTTTTGACCTGTCAGCAGTTTTTCACCTTTATATGTAACGTAGACAGACTGGTCTGAAGCTATTTTTCCGGTACTCCAAACAAGGTTTTTATTTTTTTTGACCTTTATTTCGTAAGCTGTTTGCATTACGTCCCGTTTATTGCCGGCAGTTAACTGCCAGCTAAATCGCGGCGACAAGGCATCGATGCTAATAGGGTCAGTTTGGTTTTCGGTCAAGAGATGTTGAACTGCCACCTGGGCTTCGCAAGCAATACCTGAAACAATGGCAAGCGCTAAAAAAATTATCTTTCTCATGCGGTAATCAAAGATGTATATAATCGGATAAGCCAATGTAGAGAAAATGATTGATAAATAATCGGCTGTAAAGGTTATTTTACCATCGGCTCAATAAGTCAAATCGGAGATTTTAATGCGAAATGATGCAAAAGGGCATTAATTTTTTTTGATACCGGTGGCATTATAACCGAACAATAAAAAGGTCTTTATCGTTTAAAATATTTTTAAACAAACCAATCCAGCGGGTCAAAATATGTTTAATTAATTTCATAAAATTGTTTATATTTAATTTTGATATGTTTAGTAACCAGCTATGTCAGAAAATAAGATAACGGTGTTGTATGTTGACGATGAACAAAATAACTTGTTTTCGTTCAAAGCAACTTTTAGGATAAAATACAATGTATTGACGGCGCTCAGCGGTGACCTGGCGTTGAAAATTTTGAATGAAAAAAGAGTACATGTTGTTATTACCGATCAGCGCATGCCCGAAATGACGGGCGTTGAGTTTCTGGAAATAGTATTAGAAAAATACCCTGATCCGATGCGGGTACTTTTAACAGGCTACGCAGATATGAGTGCCGTGGTGGATGCAGTTAATAAGGGGAAAATATTTCATTACCTCGCAAAGCCATGGAATGAAGAAGAACTGGATTTAACAATTAACAGGGCGTATGAAAAATACCTGGAAAAAGCACAGTTACAAGAAATGAATGAAAAACTGGCCGGATCAAACGACCAGTTGGAGTTTATGTTAAGACAAAAACTACTTTCCTGATTTACAAAATGTTAATACTCGACTCCGCCTGTTGAAGCAATAAAAACAATTTTTCTTTGGTAAGAGGCTTTTCTATGATGCTGTTTACCTTATCATAACTAAGTATTCTGGCTATATCGGCTGGATTAGTTGCGGAGTTTAATATGCTTAGTATAATAATTGAATAATTTTTTTGGACCTCAGGCGCTAATTTTTCAAACTCCTCAACGAATTTGAAACCGTTCATTAAAGGCATCTGCAAATCGAGCAAAATTACTGTGTGCTGTGAGCCACTATTCCAGTAACCACCACGAATTACTTCCAGCGCCTGGTGGGCACTTTGAAAAGTTTTAACTAAGAGGTTTTTATCTATCCGTTCTAAAAATTTTTGAGTAACATAACAATCAAGTTCACCATCATCGATAATAATAAAAGAAAAATTTATACTCATATAGAAGGAATAGTTATTTTAAAGGTTGTTCCCTGGTGCATAACAGAGTTAACCTCTATTTGCCCGTTTAATTTCAATAATGCGCTTTTTACATTGTACAATCCAAAGCCCGATCCAACTTCCTGAAAATTCGCCCTATAAAAAAGGTTAAATATTTCCCCTATATGGCTTCCCAGGATACCTATACCCGTATCAGTAATGTTTATCAATGCTGTATTCTCCCTAACCTCTATGCTCAGGTCAACAGATTTATTATCGCTTTTTTTGTCCTGATATTTGAAAGCATTTGATAAAAGATTGTTGAATATGAGCTTTAACGGAACAGGGTCGCTCCGGAAAACACAATCCTGGGAAATGTCGATATTAAAAGTAACATTATTGGTTTTTGAAATTACAGTGTACAGGGGTTTAATATCTTCAATAAGTCTGGTGAAATCAATTTCCGTTACGTTTAGCTCACCCCTTTGCAAGCTATAGTAATCGTGCATACTTAAAATATAGGTGTCCAGTTTTTTTAACGATTTACCCATTAAAAACAACATCTCCTTCATCTCTTCAACGTCGTCAATTTCGCATGCCAGGTTGATGGCACCTAAAATTCCCGACAAGGGTCCTCTTATATCATGACTAACGCTATAAGCAAATTTATTTAACTCATCATAAGCTCTTTGCAGCTCATCATTTTTAACGGCCAGCATTGAATTGGCCATATAAAATTTGTTAGCTTCGAAAATAGCCGAGATAATATCCGACTCAATCCACGGCTTTGTTACATATCTATAGATGTTTCCCTTATTTATCGCATCAATAATTGATTCAACATCAGTGTAGGCGGTAAGTAAGATACGCACGGGATGAGGGTGACTGATTCGAATTTGTTCAAAAAATTCGACCCCTGTTCTTTCGGGCATACGCTGGTCGCAAAAAACGACTCTTATATCCGGGTTATTATCAAGAAAGGCTATTGCCTGATCTGTGTTTATTGCTGTTAAAATATGATAATCAAATCGCAGCGACGCTTTGAAGCCGAACAGGTTGTCCGGTTCATCGTCTACATACAATATTTTAATTTTTTCGGCCATTACGTTAATACTTAGCTAATTGCAAAAGATTAAATTTAAAAAAAGATGTTAAAGTATTAACCATCAATATAAATGTTTTCAAAGGTAAAATGATCTAGATAGATTTTAAACTATGTACAATTGGTATCTCCAAAATAAATTCGGTTCCTTCACCAGGAATGCTGTTAACAATAATTTGCCCGGAATGCTTTTTGATTGTATTATAGACAATTGACAAACCGAGCCCGGTGCCCTCACCCACATCTTTTGTTGTAAAAAAAGGTTCGAATATTTTTTTTTGTGTATCGGTATCCATCCCGATTCCATTATCTTTTATCATTATCGATATATTTTCATCACTATGCGTGGTTTTGATAATTATTTCACCGTCAGTGTTTTCGCCAAATTTTTTTTGTACAGCATATACTGCATTCGAGATAATATTTAAAAATACCTGGTTTAATTTCCCCGGATAACATTCCGCCGGAGGTAAATTTCCATATTCTTTAACAACCTTAATTTTGTTATTCAACAAATTATTGGCAATAACCATCGTCGACTCCAACCCTTCGTTTATGTTGGTTCTTTTGAGGTCATCTTCATCCAGGCGGGAAAAAATTTTTAATCCCTTTACAATTTCAGCAGTTCTTTGCGCACCTTCATTAATTCCGTTTATAAGATGATCAATCTCCGACGTAAGATAATCAAAATCCATTTCATCTTTATATTCCTTAATTTGCCTTTGCTTATCGGCGGCCGTAGCATCCGAAACGCTAACATTTTCAATAGCATTAAATGCATCAAGAATAATATCGATATCCCGTTTTAAAGGTTTGATATTTGACGTTACGAAATTTATTGGATTATTAATTTCATGTGCTATACCAGCCGTTAACTGTCCAAGTGAGGCCATTTTTTCTGATTCTACCAATTGTGTTTGTGTTTGTTTCAGGTCGTCGAGCGTTGTGTTGAGCTCGCGGTTGGATTCATTTAATTCATGTGTGCGTTCATTTACTTTTTGCTCCAGTATTACATTTTGCTCTCTTACTATGCGATCGTTCTCCTGTAAGCTGCGCAACGTTTCGGCCTGCGATGCCTCTTTCTCCCTCTTCAAAATATTTATTCGCCCGGCAAGCGCAAATGACAGAAATATAGCCTCCAGAGCTGATCCGATTTCTACGGAATGCACGGTAAACATGTTGTAAGGAACAATGTTGTAATCTTTAAAAACAAAGATCAATATGCTGGCAAAAAAGATCGACCAGCTTATCAGGAAATATTTTGCAGAAATATAATTCTTTCTGTATACAGCTAAACCGACAAAAATTACCAGTAGTGACCCAAACGCTGCTGTGACGTTTACCATTTGAAAGGCAACAGCTTTATACCCTGTTAATAAAACAATCAAAGCAATACAGTACGACAAAATCGTCAGGTTAAGCACGATGTTGAGCCTTGGAACAAATTTGCGCGTATGTAAAAATGATTTCGCAAATATGATTGTGGCAATCCCTGACATGACGCCGCAAAAAATAACCATGTTTTTTGACAACCACACATTATCAGTCCATAAAAAACGATGCGAGTAACCCAACAGCGTTGCCTGGGTAAGTGCAACCCAAAAAATATAATGGCAATAAACCAGGTAATCAGTGTCCCTGGTGGTGAAATAAATAAATAAGTTATATAGCAGCATCACAGCCATAATGCCCAGGTAAATACCCGACCTGGTATCAGATTCGGTCAGATCTGTTAAGATGGTTTTATTAGTCTTTAAACTTAATGGTAGTAGAATTTGCTGACTGCTCTTTAACCGGATATAACAACTCACCAAGTCGCCCTTTTTTATAGGGATATCAAATAAATAAAATTGATGATTATACTCCCTTTCTTTCAACGGCTTGTAGCTGGAACTTTTAACGCTGTCTATGCGTTCACCACGGATCGTATAAAGATAAGCTTCATCAATGATAGGGTTAGGTATTTCTAAGATGACTTTATCGTATTCAGAATCATTTACCAATGTAAACTTAACCCAGTTATTGAACGAACTGATGCCAAGATTAGGAATATTCAATTTACTACTTTTAAATAAATTGTTTGATCGCCTAATTTGCTGAAAACTTAGTTTATTGGTAACATCCTGGTACAAATAAACATTTTTGCCAAAATAAATTTCTTTTAATGCACTTTGAACCTTTACAACATTTTGTGAATAAAGGAGGGTATTACAAAATAAAAATAAAACAGTTAAAATCTTATTTTTTTGAGACTTCATTAGCGCTGAACTTTGGTAAACATTATCCGATAAATCAAATTCCTATTAATTGTTTAATTTTTATCTTTAAAAATGTCATCGAGATCGACATAATAACGACCCGATTGTGTATGTTGATCAAGCAAAATCTTTCTTGCTACGTCAGTTGTTATGGCTCCGCCGAGGACAACCGAAGATGCCAGCTGGGGCCATGTATTAATAGTTTTATTGATTTCAGACATAGAAAGTTTCATCCTTTCTGACAAAGAATCAAAAGACACTATTGACATTAATATTTGCCTCCGATTTTCGTCGGTAACCCGGATAGTGTTATTCTCTACGAAGGCATCAATCATACCGTGAAGAATACTCCTGTCTTTTTCCTTGTCGAATCGTTCGATGTCCAGCATCCCGCGATCATTGGTATCCATAACGACCGGAATTCCTAACTCCCTCGCTTTAAAACGACTTTCTATTTTTATATCAATGCCATCACAAACCTCAATAAACAAATCCAATTTTCCGTTCCCGGTAAAAAAATCATCCATATTTTGCTTGTGCAACCCATCATGAAATAATATTACTTTCATAAACGGATCAATTTCCATTATCTCCCGGGCAGCTATAATTGTTTTGTTAACGCCCATATTATGTACTCCTGTACGTAATCGGTTAAGGTTACTTAACTCCGCAGTGTCAAAATCAGCCAGCCGGATTTCCCCGCAAATTCTTTCCATAACCATTGTTAAGGCTATTGACTGGCCAACCGATAATCCTACGATACCAATTTTTTTTTTGCGTAATAATTGCTGCTCCTGCCTGGTTATTTTAAGCTGATTTCTGTTGGTTCGAACTTTAATAAATTCATCTTCGTCCAATAAATGAACCAGGCGCCGGCTCCATGGATAGTACACCCACACCCCATAATCACGCATGGGTATGCCATTTAAATGCTCGTCAATCAGCGTACTATAATCATCTGGTTTTATGATAACCGAGGGATTGTTGCATTTAATAAGCTCGTGCAATTGTTCATAAATTCCATCATGAATAAACAATATATTGCCGCTGGATAATAGCTCATTTAATGCTTTCCTGTTCCCATCATTATTTAACTTAAAGAGTAGTGGCTTGTAAATCAATTTTTCTTCAGGGTTAATATACAAGTGTGAGGGGTCTTTTAACATAAATAAAATAAGTAATTAAATAATATCCGGATGGGTTACTGCCTCCTTCGATCGTAAAAAGCTTCTTTGAGCTTGTGCTATCGTTGTACGTAAGTCCCACTTGTCAAGATTCGGAATTTGAATAGCGTAATGGATAGTTATTTCCTTTTTTCTCAATTCCTCAATACGGGTAATGTTTAAGTTTTCACGGATATCTATAATGGCCTTTTTATCCTCTTCACGTGCTTTACTTAAGATAGGCACATCTTTTAATACCATAGTGGTAGCAATCAGATCTAACTTGGGGTAATAGAATGTTCCGTCATTACCAATGCTTTTGTCTATTTCCATGCCAACAGCTTCACCGGGCGGTATAGTATATGGTGCACATAGCGCAAAAAGCGAAGTTATCCCAATTTGATAAGCAATGGCTACAGTTGTGCGGATTAAAAATATCGAGCCAATTCCATACCCAGCTATTTCCCTTGAATTCCATAACCCGCACAGTTCACCTGTACCATGCTGAGCATATTTCCATACCAAATCAAATACTCCCGGATCCATAGCACCGGTAGCCTGTTCAATAGGTAAGGGCTCGCTGCCCCCTGCCACATGCACCCGCGCTCCTCCAAATACCTTTTTTCCATCCATTGATTCAACAACCATTACAAAAGCTGCAGGGTTATTGGTCCATTCATTTTTTGAAGAAGTAACTTTTGTTATTCCAATGCTGGTTAAAACATGCGTATGACCTTCCACAAAAAGTTCACACGTTTTTGGATCGTCAATCGCTCTGAATGCTCTAAGCCTTACTTCTGGTTTTTCCTTGTTTAAAGTATTTTCCATTTAATAAAACCTTTGTCCAAACCATTAGAGTAGTCCGGCGGGGTCAGTAGTTTAAATTCCTGCTAAAATTACAATTAAATAGGTCTTTTAATAATAAAATGGAAATTCAAATTGCGCTTTTACGATAATTTGCTGAGGTTGTTTGTGGCCTTTGCAATAAAATTTCCGATGGAGATATTTTTTTAATTAGTTCGTAATCGATTTATGTTGTGTGTAATAAATTTTACAGCGATATGAAATGTTCATTAGAGTTGAAATAGAGCCGTTGAATCGCCATAAAAACAGAAGTAATTTCAATCGGAACAAAAAATATTTTTTACATTTATGGAATACGGATGCGATCTGCATCCTTTCATTATAGTTTATTTATTATAATGACAATCTAAACCTGAACATATGCACCACGCCAGTTTTAAAACCTTTCCGTACCTGTTAGCAGTAGCTTTATTATTTTATTTCGAAACGGGCAATTGTCAAATAAAGCCACGAACCGACAATATTAATGTGGACTCTTTAAAAAAGGCGGGATTGTCAATTTCTGATTCCATTTCAGTTACGTCATTAGAAACAATGATTAGCGAAAAGGAAAAGCTAACGCAAACACGACAGGCTCTTGAAGTTTTGAAACAGAAGGCCATAGCTATAAAAGACGATATTACGTTGGCACGCTGTCTTAGCGCGTTGATGAAAATAAAAGATCAGCGTACCGAAGATTCACTCTACTTTCGGAACAGCGCTTTTATGGATACGCTATTAAGCAGTCCTGATGCCTCACCGGCGCTTAAAGCGATCATTCACATTCTTCATGCGCAAAGACTTAGTAGCTTTAATTATCGTTCATTAAAATTCAATCATGCGGCGTATCGCACCAAAAATTTAAAATATAACTATGCTGCTCTCACTGTTAATCAGCGGGATAGTATAGCGGCTAATGATATTGATGCCGCTCT
The DNA here is from genome assembly GCA_036495385.1 of Mucilaginibacter sp. Lineage (GTDB taxonomy): Bacteria > Bacteroidota > Bacteroidia > Sphingobacteriales > Sphingobacteriaceae > Mucilaginibacter. Next base: position 9,507 of record DASXMZ010000188.1, read on the forward strand.
ATTAGGTCACCCGATCAACGGTACCGTAAAGCAACTGCTGTGGTTGTCGTCTAACCCGGATGTGTTTTTGTTTGAGCCTAAGTTTGAAGATATAGTACTATCCGAGCGGGTAAATCTTGCTGCCAATAAATATTATAATTACCAGTCAGACAGATCATTGAATCAATGCATTTCACTGCCTTCAGTTAAGTTCAGGAAATTACTGGATAGTATCGCAAATAGCCAGCGGTCAAGGATGAGCGTACTCGGAGGTTATCAGCGTTGGC
>DASXMZ010000189.1:0-8463 GCA_036495385.1 Mucilaginibacter sp.
AATGAATTTATTAAATATGGAGATGCAGGGTTATATACATTCACTCCCCGGGAAAATGTACCGATTAAGCTGATGGTCATTAGTCACTTGTCAATAGTCATTGGGTATTAGTCTTTTTCTGCTTTTAGCTTTTCACCTTCACCTTTCACCTCTAATTACTATTCTTTAGGTGAACTATAGTAAGCCAAACTTCCTGTATCGCCGCTAACAGCTTTCCAGTTATCAACTTCAAATTCAACTAGCGCAACGGTGCTGGTATGCACTTCGCGGGAATCACCCGTTAAATAATAAAGTATCTGGCTTATGCCGGGGTTATGGCCAACAAGAGCAATAAAATTATATTCGCCGGGCAGTTGATTGACAACGCGCAATAAAGTTTGCTGACTGGCTTCGTATATAGCTTTATTAAGTTCAGGGTTCGGCAACAAAAGATGGTCTGCAAATATTTCGGCAGTTGTTTTTGTACGTAGGGCGGGGCTGGTAACTATAAATTGCGGAATTAACGAATTTTCCTTTAAACGTTCGGCCATAAACCTGGCGTCTTGGATACCAATGTATTTCAGCGGCCTGTCTATGTCTTTTACCGAGGTGTCTTTTTCAGCTTTGGCATGTCGTACAAGTAGCAGTTTTTTCATTAATGCATTTTGGTTTTTAGCACTATTTACAATATATATTCAAAAGTACTTAGCAAAGACTTTGCCGTTTTATAAAAGTGAAAGTATCTCCAACCGGTCAGTTTTTCGTTCCGAATGGGGGACTTAGATAATTCCACCTAAGGCTAAGTTAGAGAAACCCAAGCAATAATGTATCCTTTAATAAAAATATTATTACCCCATAGCGGATATCTATTTGATAACTGGCAGGGCCGATATTTGTTTTTTGAACGGCTTAAACTTTTTCGCCAGTTTGCTTGTTTGCGAAATCTGTTATCATATTTTCAGGCATATCGTTCATACATTTGAAATGTCCGAGCGGACATTTGGCTAATCCAAACTTTGAACATGGCCGGCATGGCAGATCAATCTCAGCCACTAATACTTCTTTAACTTTGTAAGGTTGTACACCTAACAACTCAGGTGCGGTTCCGCCCCATATTGACACAATTGGTTTATTAAACGCTTCAGCTATATGGGTTAAACCGGTATCAAAACCAATAACTTTAAGGGCTTTTGAAACGAGAAATACAGATTCGTCAAGAGAAGTTATACCACAGGCATTGTAAACGTTACCTGCTTTCGCTTCGATTTCTTTCCCATTATCTTTAACATCGTTTCCTCCCAGCAAAACAACAGGATGATTTATTTGCCTGCATATACTTGTGATCTTTTCATTGGGCATGCGTTTGGTGAAATGTGTGGCACCGATAACAAACACGACGTAATTATTTTGGTGAGAATCCGGTAGTAATTGGCTTAACTGGTGATCTGCTTTTACATAATAATCAATAGGCTGTTCATCGTTTTTTACACCTAAAAACTTAACAGTTTGCATATACCGTTCAACTAAATGAATAGGCTGCGCCAGTTCCATGTTAAATTTTAAACTGAGCCATTTTAGTATAGGCTGTTTTTTATAGGTCGATGATTTAACCCTTACATTTAATTTTATCAGGGTTGTGCGCAAATTATTATGGAGATCAATTATATAGTCATAATGTTCAGCTTTTATGGCTTTTATGGTCTCAAAAAGCGTTGACTGTAAAAAAAACAGTTTATCTACGTAAGGATTGTTATCGTAGATATATTTGAAGGCCGGTTTGGTTAAAAAATGGACTTCTGCTCCCGGCGATTGTTTTTTTAAACAACGCACAACAGGAGTAGTATAAATAATATCGCCCATCGAGCTAAAGCGGATTACCAATATCTTCATCCCTTAACGTTTTTCGGTAATCTGGTTCCTGATTTTTTCTATAATAGCAGTAGATGAATAGCCGTCAACAAAGTTAATAGTTTTAACCTCTCCCCCATTGGCAATAACTTCTTTGGCGCCCACGATGTTTTCCACAACATAATCTGCCCCCTTTACTAATATGTCGGGCATCAGGGCGGTGATTAGGTTTAGTGGAGTATCCTCCTCAAATACTACAACAGCATCCACAAAAAAAAGAGAGGCCAGCAAAGCAGCTCTGTTATTTTGGTCGTTTACTGGACGGCTTTCACCTTTTATACGTTTAACGGAGCTATCGGAATTTAAGCCTATAACTAATTTATCACCCAATTCAGCCGATTTGGCTAGATAAGTAATATGGCCAATATGCAGCAGGTCAAATACCCCGTTTGTAAAAACCACCTTTTTACCTTCCGTTTGCCAGTTGGCAATAGTAGTTTTAAGTAATACAAGGTCATGTATTTTACCTAACAGCGTCTTTTCGAGGTCACTTCTCATTTATAATTTTTTAAACTTACGGCGTTCAAATAACTCCTGCCTTTTGCAGTTCCACCTGCATCTGTATTTGTACGTTTAAAGCCTCAGCCCTGGCAGCTTCGGCAAAGTCTTCTCCGTTTGATGCATATATTATTGAACGCGATGCGTTAACTATTAAACCACAATCATTATTCATACCATACCGGCAAACATCGGCCAAACTCCCGCCTTGTGCTCCTATTCCCGGAACAAGCAAAAAATTATCAGGGGCATATTTCCGTATGTTTATAAACTCGGTGCTTTTGGTGGCTCCCACTACGTACATCATCCTATCGGCACCTGCCCAGGTATTGGCTTTTTGAATTACTGCCTCATATAAAAGCCCGTGTTCAGTTGTAAGGTATTGAAAATCCTTGCTGCCTGCCGACGAGTTAAGTGCCAACAGGATCACCCATTTATCCGGGTAAGCCAGGTATGGCACTACCGAATCGTGGCCAACATAAGGCGATATGGTTATTGCATCAAAGTGCATACCTGCTGCAGTTTCATCAAAAAATGCCTTAGCGTACATTTCAGATGTGTTGCTCACATCCCCCCGCTTCGCATCAATAATACGCAGGCAATCTTGCGGTAAATATTTCGAAGTATCTATTAAACTTTGTAAACCTTTTATACCATTACTTTCGTAAAAAGCAGCATTGGGTTTATAGGCAATACACAGATCACATGTGGCGTCAATAATCCGCTTATTAAATTCAAGTACCGGATCGGGGTACTTGTTCAAAAATGAAGGTATTTTCGTTACGTCGGTATCCAGACCAACACATAAAAATGATTTTTTTTGTTTGATCTGGTCAATTAGCCTCTGGCGGGAAATCATTGATGAAATATATTTTTTTTAGAATGTTCAAAAAAACTAAAAATTAACCTAATTGTTGAGTAGATAAGGATATTTTTTAAAATAGTTTGAAGTTTTAAAATAATTGTTTAGAATTGCATGTTTTCTGATGAATTTTTCTTGCACTAAAGAAACAATTTAAAATTCCAGGCTATTCTGTCAATTTATTACATTGGTTTAAATGCTGCATAACAAAGTTGCAAAACAAATTTCTTTCATATTATAAAAATTCCATGTCTAACTATTCCGTTTAATTTGCTGAAAACACATGGAACTCTTGCTGTCGGCAGACAGCGTAATTGCCAATGACGTCGCCTTTATATGCTACTGAAAATAGAAAACTACAAAAACTAATATTCTAATTAAAAATCCCCTTGAATTATAATTCATAATATGTTTGATACAATCGAATTGAATGACAAACTCGTTTCGGAGTTGCGTGAAATTGCAAGAAATTTAGGTATCGCCGAAGCTGATGAGCTAAGGAAGGCGCAACTGATCACTAAAATTGTGGAACAAGAACAGTTAATTGAAGCTGCAAGAGCGCAACAACAAGCTGTTAACAGCAATTATACTGCTGTTGATGAAAAACCACAACCAGCTGAAGCACCCGAAAAAGTTCGTAAAAGAATTCGTACAACAAAAAACTCCAACCAACCCAGGGTTGAGGTTCCCCTTGACGATACTAATTTATTTGATATTCCGGATGATGAAACTTCATCAGATGATTCGGAAGATATAGCACAATTGATAGAAGAGGAAGTACCTGCGGTACAGGCAGGCGAAAATGGTGTTAAAGCAGAGGAAGGCTTGCCGGAGACCCGCCCGCAGAAATTTGAACGCCGTGTTAATCAAAGCAATCAGCAAAAAAACCAGGAACCGCCGATCAACCTTGATTTCGACAATGTAATTGTTAATGAAGGGGTGCTCGAAATAATGCCCGATGGTTATGGCTTTTTGCGTTCATCGGATTATAACTACCTTACTTCGCCTGATGATATTTATGTTTCCCAATCGCAAATAAAACTATTTGGACTTAAAACGGGCGATACAGTGCGCGGCAGCATAAGGCCGCCAAAAGAAGGTGACAAATATTTTCCATTGGTACGGGTTGAAGCTATTAACAGCCGTATCCCTGCCGAAGTACGTGACCGCGTTCCTTTTGACCACTTAACACCGCTTTTCCCGTCCGAAAAACTAAGCTTGTTTACTGATCCGGGCAATTATTCAACCCGCATAATGGATCTTTTCTCGCCTATCGGTAAAGGCCAGCGCGGTTTAATTGTGGCGCAACCAAAAACGGGTAAAACTATGCTGCTGAAGGATGTCGCTAACGCTATAGCAAAAAATCATCCCGAGGTTTACCTGATTATATTGCTGATAGATGAACGTCCGGAAGAAGTAACCGACATGGCCCGCAGTGTACGTGCCGAAGTTGTATCATCAACTTTTGACGAGCCAGCAGAAAGGCACGTGAAAATTGCCAACATCGTACTTGAAAAATCAAAACGCATGGTAGAATGCGGGCACGATGTAGTTATCCTGCTCGACTCGATAACCCGTTTAGCAAGAGCCTATAACACTGTTGCCCCTGCATCAGGCAAGATTTTATCGGGCGGTGTTGACGCTAACGCGCTTCATAAACCCAAACGCTTTTTTGGCGCAGCACGTAATATTGAAGACGGCGGATCACTTACAATCATCGCAACTGCGCTGACTGAAACCGGCTCGAAAATGGATGAAGTTATATTTGAAGAGTTTAAAGGTACCGGTAATATGGAGCTGCAACTCGACCGCAAATTATCCAATAAACGTATATTCCCGGCGATCGATATTACGGCCTCGAGTACCCGCCGTGATGATTTGCTGCTTGACCGCGATTCATTACAGCGTATTTGGATACTCCGCAATCATCTTGCAGACATGAATTCTCAGGAGTCGATGGAATTTTTACAGGCGCAGATCAAGGGTACCAAGACAAATGAAGAATTCCTGATCTCCATGAATTCGTAATAATTTAGTATTTATGAAGTTATATAATGGTAACGTATAACTTCATAATTTCTACAGATATTCTTGATACCTTCATAGCGGAATGAAGAGACGCTTTAAAAAACACTTTCCTAACGTGATAACCTGCGCAAACTTATTTAGTGGATGCGTGGGTATTGTTTTGGCTTTCAAAGGCGAGCTGATAGCGGCTTCATATGCAATTTTCCTTTCAGCTATCTTCGATTTTTTTGATGGACTTGCGTCCCGCGTATTAAAATCATTTTCGGGCATAGGCAAAGATCTCGACTCGCTGGCTGATATGGTAAGCTTTGGAGTACTGCCGGCAGTTATCATGTACCAATTATTTTCACGGGCCCACCAAATTCCAAATGTAAGCAGCTGGTTAAGCTTCATAGCTTTTATGATACCTGTTTTTTCGGCGCTGAGGCTTGCAAAGTTTAATGTGGACACCAGACAGTCCGAAAATTTTATTGGCTTACCAACCCCTGCAAATGCTATTCTTATAGCGTCGTTCCCGATAATCATACACCATAGCAACAGGTTTTACCTGCCCGGTTTACTAAATCCTTTTGTACTTTCGGGCTTAGTTATTGTAATGTGTTCCTTATTGGTTGTCGAGCTGCCTATGATGTCGTTAAAATTTAAAAACACCGATTTTAATGAGAATATTTATCGCTATTTATTGCTGCTGTTTTCGGCAATACTCATACTATTTTTTAAATTTGCCGCGGTTCCGGTGATTATATTAATTTATATAACCCTTTCTGTTATTCAATTTAAAATAGCACACGAAAGCATAGCACCTCATCAACAAAAAGAAAAATAAACGAGTTAATAAATTCGTGCCATAAAAATTACTTCAATGAAAAAATTCCAGGCTGAAATAGATGTAATGCCAAAAAAAGAAATACTCGACCCACAGGGAAAAGCAGTAACCGGAAGCATGAAAAATCTCGGCTTGCCTGAAATTCAAAATGTACGCATTGGCAAACACATCTCACTCGAAATTGAAGCCGATAACGAAGAAGCTGCGCAACTTAAAGTTGACCAGGCCTGCAAGAGCCTGCTGGCAAACCTTATAATGGAAAGCTATACTTTTAGCCTGGAGAGCCTTTAGGCTCTTTTCTTGGAAGGTTGTTACAGATGTTTTAGAGGTTGAAATCGTTGAAAATTCAACCTTATATTCGCTGTTCTTTTCGGACCTTCAAATTTAGGCTTCCGGACTTTACTGACTACGATTCTGCTTCCTTCTCCTCCTTGATTCTCAAAAGGGCGGTTAAATTAACACTAATAAGTTGATGTGCCTCATCAAATTTTGCTGACAATAGCGCAGCGTCAGGCGCGCCAGTTTTTGCCATCAATTCAATATCCTGCATAATAGCCTGACTTATGGGCATACCAAAAAATCCAAGATTGGGTTTTAATTTATGTGCCGCAGAAGCAGTGGTCCCCCAGTCTTTGGTTGAAATGGATTCTGATATTGACTGTAAAATTTCGGGCGTCTGTTGCAGGAACATATCAATTGACTCAATAATAAACTCATTACTGCCATCAGCAATTTCATTTAAAAAAGATAGGTCGATGTCCTGACCGGGAAAAGTATCTGACATAACGGGTTTGTATTTTTCAAAATTATAATTTTTTTACGATCAAGCTGTCTTTAAGTTCGTTTTTGAGCTGTAAAATATTTTTATTTAATATCGGGTGCAATAATTCCGGCGCTATTTCGGCGAGAGGTTCTAAAGTAAATCTTCGCTTATGTAGCTCAGGATGAGGTATATATAAATTTTCTTCATTGATTATTATTTTACCATAAAATAATATATCAATATCTATAGTTCTCGAGCCCCATTTCTCCTGCCGTTGCCTTCCTAACGTATTTTCAATAGATAAAGTTGCCTCCAGAAGCTTTTGGGGTGGTAAATTGGTTTGTAACATTACAACCTGGTTAAGGTAATCCGGTTCATTGGTTTTGCCCCAAGCCTGCGTTTCGTATACCGATGAGGACTTTAAAACCGGGGCGATGTCCTTTTCGATTTGGGTGATAGCTTGCTGTAAAAGCTGCTTCCGATCGCCAAGATTACTTCCTAATAGCAAAAAAACGTCAAACATGTTGTAACAAATATTAAAGATCAAGCTCTTAATAATATATACGAATCGAATTAGTAATTTTGCATAATAAAAGATTTATAACTTTTAATGAAACAATTCTTCAAATTTGTCTTCGCCAGTATGGTGGGGTTCCTTTTATCAACCGTCATTATTTTAATTATCGTAGTCCTGTTTATTGTTGGCCTTATTTCGTCAAGCAGTGATAAAACTGTCGACGTAGACCCCAATTCAGTTCTGCAAATAACGCTTAATTATCCCGTAACTGAACGAACACCCAACAATCCTTTGTCATCTTTAAGTTTTCTCGGTATTGACGGAGAGAAAACCATCGGACTTAACGATATTCTCGCCAATATTAAAAAAGCCAAAACCGATTCCGACATTAAAGGTATATTTCTCGACCAAAGTTATATGGCTTCGGGCCAGGCAACTATCGAAGAAATCCGGAACGCCCTTATAGATTTTAAAAAATCCGGAAAATTCATTGTTGCTTATTCCGAAATATATACTCAGCAGTTCTATTATCTCGCCTCGGTAGCCGACAAAGTTTATGTTAATCCAAAAGGCATTTTTCTATTTCAGGGCTTCAGCTCAAATGTTACCTTTTTAAAGGGTGCCCTTGATAAATTGGGCATTGAGGCGCAAATTATCAAAGTTGGCACCTTCAAAAGCGCTGTTGAGCCTTTTTTCCTTACCAAAATGAGCCCGGCTAACCGCTTGCAGGTAACCTCTTATTTAGGCTCTTTATACGATCATTTCCTTACAGGCATCAGTGCAACCCGGGGCATTAGCAAAGACTCCTTACGTACTTACGCCGATCAATTAAAGATCAGGTTACCTGAAGATGCGTTAAAATACAAGCTGGTGGACGGTTTGAAATACAGGGACGAAATTTTAGCCGATCTGAAACAACGTACAGGAATTGAACAGAAACAAGACCTGAAAACCGTCGATCTTAGCGATTATACCAACAGTGTCCCTGAAAAGGACGACGATAGCAAAAAGACATCTAAAAACCGCATTGCTATTGTATATGCCTCAGGCGAAATAAGCGGTGGCGACGGCGACGAAAACAG
>DASXMZ010000190.1:0-3464 GCA_036495385.1 Mucilaginibacter sp.
ACGCCTTAGCTGCTTAATTTAGAATTTAGCTAGCTTTTGTCCCGCCGGTTTTCTGTTTTGTTGGATCGGCAACCGGGGCATCGAAAAATGAAACTGGCCTGCTTAGGGCGCGATAAGTGGGCGAGAAACAGCATCTAAGGAAGACTATACAGGTGTGCAACTGACCTTCCCCTTCCCTACAATTAAACAGCGCTAAGCACGTAGAAAGCTTACCTTATATCCTATTTGGACGAGGGTTCGAACAACTTCTTGAGCGGGTCGTGCCTGGATGGTGCGAGCGAAAAATCCCTCCGGCGCTACAGAAGTGCCTCTAAATTAGCAAATCATAGGCGCTTTTAATTTACCGAATCCTTTAGATACAATATTTGATTGTTTCCACCGTGGAACATTTGTGGAGCAAGCAATGATTTTTTATAAAATGGTGTTCATTGACAATTCGTTTGTTTAACAAAATGTAGTTCGCATTTTTACTCCCAGACTATCCGTTTTTCGGACCAATAGTGGAGCAACTAAATTTCTTAAATACTCTTTGAGTGTGTTAAATTATGGATTTAATCGAAATATTAAAATAGCCGCTTACTCGTTTACCCATCCTACAATCGAAGAAGGAGCCTTTTCGGGTTGGGCTTAAACGGGTACAGGCATGTGATGAGTCTGATGAACAAAAATGGCTTATCTAAACCAGTAAACAATTTGACCAAAAAACTTACTTGCAATTGTTTGGGAATTTATTTATTTTACCGAAACTACATGTACTTCTTGTAGCTGAATTTTATCATCGAAATTTTACGTTATTTAAATAAACATAAAGATATTTATTGATCGTGGTTTTTCCGCCTTAGTGAAGCCATATGGCAGAATTGAATTTAAGGGTCAATTATGCTTAATAAATAAGCCGATTTACACGTTCTATGTGACTGATAGTTAAAAAACATAATCGGTAGTAATAATTTAAACAGAACCTATAAATCCTAATGTTAAATGATGAAACAAATTAAAGCGTTTATAGTCGATGATGAGTTTCAGGGTAGGAGCGTTCTTCGTCAAATGTTGCAGCAATATTGTTCAGACATATCCTTGGTGGGCGAGGCATCCACAGTAGATAAAGCCTTGCAAGGAATAAAAGAATGCGATCCTAATATTGTGTTTCTTGATATTCAAATGAATGGTGAAACAGGATTTGATTTATTAAACAGTTTACCTGTAATCAATTTTAGTCTGGTTTTTACAACGGCGTTTGATAAATATGCTATACAAGCATTTCGTTTTAACGCCATTGATTATTTATTGAAACCCATTGTAGCGGATGAATTGATTGAAGCAGTTAAAAGAGCAAAGCAAAAGAACCTTTTAGTTTACACAACTTCAAAGGTGCAGGTAGAGCAATTATATCACGATATTCAAAATCCCCAGAAAATACATGATAAAATTGCCATACCAACAGCCGATGGGTTTTTAGTTATTCCGGTTAATGAGATCGTGTATTGCCAGGCAAACAGTAATTATACTGAGTTCCATCTAATTAATAAGAAGCGGATATTATCCAGCTATACTTTAAAGCAGTATGACGAAATATTGACTAAACAATCCTTTTTTAGGGCGCACCGATCCTACCTTATTAATCTCGCTCATGTAAAAATGTATCGCAGAGGAGATGGTGGCGAAATAGTTATGAGTAATGACCACGAAATTGAACTTTCCCGTACGCATAAAGACGAATTTTTGAATCTTTTAAATATCAGGCATTGAGGGCTTTAGTGACATATTTTATTTTTCTAGTATGCTATTTCTTGTTGCTGATACCTGCCATTTCTTTTGCCCAGCATTCTGCCTCAAAACTTTACAGTGCAAATGACGGATTACCCAGCACGATCACTAAAGAAGTATACCAGGATAGGTATGGATATCTGTGGATTAGCACGTCGGAAGGAGTCAGTCGTTTTGACGGAAGACAGTTTGTAAATTATAGTGTTGAAGATGGGCTGCCATCCCTCATCATTAGTAAATTATATCAGGACAGCAGGGAGCGCCTTTGGTTGGGTACTAATGCTGGTATGGCGCAGTTTAAAAATAACAAGTTTATAACTTATCCAACCGCCGATAAACAATATAATCTTTATGTATTCAATTTTGCAGAGACAGCTGACAGAAAGTTATTTGCGCTGACAAGCAAAGGAATTTATGAATTTGCTGACAATATTTGGAAAAAAAAATCCTTTTTTCCGGGTTTCAAAGATTCATCTTGCAGAAATCTTTTAGAAATAAACGGAGAGCTCTATATTAATTATTACCAGGATATATTATGCAGAAACAGAAAAGGCAAATGGCTGCAAATAGCGCAGCATCTTTTCTTCAACGAGATGTCGCTACAAGCGGGCCATATCCTTGTAAGCTCTGAAAAAAATGTTTATGAGATCCGTGATCACAAACTCGCACGTTTATATAAAAAAGATATACCTACTGAAACCTTCTTCTCTTATTTAGTTGATTCAAGAAATAGATTTTGGCTTGCCGGATATAATTTTTTAAAAATTTCAAAACCGGGGGACTGGAGGCATTTCACTGATTCGATTAATCAATACAATAGTTATGCGTTTGTCAACGAAGATTCGAGTCATAATGTTTGGCTCGGTACAATGGATGGATTATTGAAATTAAAAGACCTTACCTTTTCAACGCTTAGCGGGAAAAGCGCAGCTTTGCTGGATGGTATCTATAATATTATTCCGTTACCAGGGAACAAATTTATTTATTCTTCAGGAACAAAATACGGTCTGATAATTCACGACGACGCAGGGAACAGGCAACTAAAATCGCCGGCATCGCTGAAAAATAAAAATTATTACAGGGATCCGGTGGATTCATACACCTACGATAACGAGAACACACTCTGGATGACGACCCGGTTCAAAAGATTGTTGCGTTTTAATGGCAAGAAATTAAAGGACCTTACCAGCTTGTTACACCTGAAAACAACTGAGCATATTTATGATATAAGCTATGCAAAAAAAAGAAACCGGTTTTTCGTTTGTGCCGATTCAACTTTGTTATGCGGAACCCGGTCAGGTTTTTCAGCATTTATTCCACGTAATACAAATACACCTATTGTTAAGCCCACACGTGTGATAGAGTTGAAAAATGGCTTACTGCTGATATATATTGACGGAAAAGGAGTGTATGGTATAGATTCGACAAATAATCTTTTTCCGCTTATAGAGCGAACCGGTATTAACGGGAGTAAAAAAGGGATTCAATTGGATATTTGTTTTTATGAAGATTCCAACAATAATTTTTGGATAGGCGTCCCTGGACGCGGTATATATGAATATGGCTTTGCAAAAAATAAGCTGCTTTTTTTAAAAAATCACATCACAACGAATGATGGTTTACAAAGCAACAGCATTCACAGTGTTACAAATGACAGGCAAAACAGGCTTTGGGTAGTAACTAATAAAGGAATAGAT
>DASXMZ010000191.1:0-4467 GCA_036495385.1 Mucilaginibacter sp.
ATGTTATCTAAAGATCCATTCGGATTAGATTCGGGCGTTATATTACCAAACTCATCACAATACCTGAACAGTACCTGATCGTTATCCTTAAGCGATTTCAACACATCAGCATCGGCAAAATAATTACCTTCACCATGCGCAATAGGTATTTTTAAGGCTCTTTGAGGGTCAATTTGTGAAGTAATTAAAGAATTTTCAGTTTGTGCTTTCATATAAATATTACGGCAAATAAACTTACGATTCTCGTTATGAAGCAGCGCCCCCTGTAAAAGGCCGGCTTCGGTTAATATCTGAAAACCATTGCATATTCCTAATACATAGCCTCCTTTTGCGGCAAATTGTATTACCTCTATCATAATTGGAGAGAAACGGGCAATTGCTCCAGAGCGCAGGTAATCGCCGAACGAAAACCCGCCTGGTAAAACGATAAATTCAGCTCCCTGCAGGTCATGGTCTTTATGCCATAACCGAACTACCTGTTGTCCAAGTATTTTTTCCAATACAAAGATGATATCCTCATCACAATTGGATCCTGGAAATATTACAACTCCAAATTTCATTTGATTAATTATTTAATACCCCAATAGAAATTATCACAAACCGACCGACTACGCATTAGCCAGGCTGCAAATTGTTTCATTTTACAAAACTAATATAACAGTTGTAAAACGAACGAATGTAAAAGTTAAAAAGTGTTAAACTGGAAATAGACTATACTTATTAATAGCAGAAGGAACAGCGATTCGTAAAACCACCTGGCCCTGGCATATAAAAAATAGTACGAAAAAAAAACAGAAGCCGGTACAGTACACAGCAGGAAATGACTTAGATTAACAACGCCCTTTAAATAGAAAGAAAGTCCGGCTATCAAAAAAAGGAAAAATAGCAGCTGAAATGATTTACGGATTTGCACATAACTTTTGAAGAAATTTTGTTGTAATTTAAAAAAGCACAGAAGCAAAATTATGCCAACAGGTATAAGTATAAGATAATTATAGTTGTCCAATTTAATGTTATCAGAAGATCGTGAGCTGAACGGAACCCAAAAATCGTAAAATTGCTGTAAGCTGTTATTCCAATAATAGTATACTGCTAAAAAGAAAAAGATGGTAATGTATCCTATCACCGCAGCGGCTACCTCCCGCCAGTTAAATGGCTTGAATATTATTAATCCGATACAGATTGATAAGAATAAATAAACAAACGGGAAATAAATAAATGAGCCAACGGCAACCATCATACCCAGATCGTAGGCCGCCGATTTCGAATCCTTGTTTTTATAGAAGCTAAATAATTTAAAAAGCATCCATATTACCAAAAAATTACATATCAAAGGGGGACTTAATATTAAAAACGGGGTAAACAAGCCCGAGGCGGTTACGTACATTAATGCCGGCAGGAAGGTAGGTTTGCCCAGTAAATTATAATGATTGATTAAATAATTTAGCAACAGCGCCTGGGCAAATACTATAACGCCCGTTAATACAACATTATAAAGTGGAGAAATTGTATATGAACCAGCTGAAGTTATTAATAAGCGGGCAAATGGTTCGGCAAAGGCAAATTCTGTTTTAGGGGGATTGTGTAATACGTATCCTGCCCGTAATAAAAATAATAAAATTGCCAGCCATAATATATTGAGCGGATTAAGTGCCTTGAAAATATTGATCATTTTGGCTTGTTTGTGTGGCTAAATTAGAAGAAAAACTGATTACGAAAAAACTACTTGCGGTTTTGCGTATCGTTTTACCATATTATCCACAATTTGAGCAGTTTCGTCAGGGAAATTAACCTTCACTATTTCGCCTGCAATTAACCAGTTGTTAATGCGGTACACAAAACTGTCGTCAATCTCATTAATAACGGGCACACCTAACCTTGAAGCTGCCAGGGCATTGCATTGCTGTTCATACTGGCCTTTCATGGGTATCATTAATACCTTTTTTTGCAAGAAAAGTGCTTCGGCCGGACCTTCAAATCCGCCACCGGTTAACAGCCCTTCGCAACTGGCAAGACTATAGTTAAAAGCTTCATTATTTATAGGAAATATCTGAACGTTGTCTTCTGCGTAGGGTGTTTTTTGGCGTTTTGAAAAAACGTGCCATTGTACCCGATTTATTTTTTTTAGTAGTCCGGTTAGCGTTTTATCATCATAAGCGGGCAAATAAACAGTATAATGTCCCAGGTTTGTGGTTGTCAGGTTCCTGATTTCGCTCCGTATTACCGGTGTGTGAATGAAATCATCATACCGTTCAAAATGGAAGCCTACATTATAAGTAGTAGGTGAATAATATTTCAGGAGCCACTCGGCAAAGCTCCACTTTGCCGGACGCGGCGTTTTGGGCGAAACGAAAGAGCATTGATGACTTAATGAAACCGATGGTATTTTTTGCAGCTTACAGGCCCAGGCGCTAACGGGTTCAAAGTCGTTGATAATAAGATCGTATTGTTTTAAAGGTAAGCTTCGTATATCCCGCCAAAGCTGGCGCGTGTTCATTATTTTATAAGTAGCCCATTTGTCAACGCCTCCGTTTGTACCAAAAACAAAGCTAAACCCGTGAAATTTGTATTTAAGCGGTTGCGACAAAGTAACTTCCGCCTCAGTACCGCTAACTAGAATATCTACTTCGCCATATCGTTGTAACAGCGGCACTATTTCCCTGGCCCTGCTGATATGACCATTGCCTGTGCCCTGAATAGCGTATAATATTTTCATGTGGTAAATGTTAAACGGTTGTAAAGTTTAAATGTTGGAACGCTACCCTGTGACATTTACTACACAACTAATTTACCCAAAGAAACACTAAAATGTTGTAAAGTTGAAATGTTTGGAAGTTTGAAGATTGGAAAGTTGAAATGTTGGAAAGTTGTAAGATTTTAAAGTTTTCTGAGCGAGGCAGGGAAACTCTGGCTAAAATTCAATTCAATTTTGATAATTCAGCTCCTGATGTTAACATTTCGACTTTACAACATTTCAACCTTTCAACGAAGGCTTTCATCCCGGTTCCTGTTTAAACCTTTCCAACAAGATTTTTACATCCAGTTTAGCGTCAAGATCCTCTGCATCTGTTTTATCCTCCTCGTCAATGTCGTGATTAAAATTGTCAGGGTTGTACTTAAATATAATCCAGTTTCCATTATTATACTCCAGGGCAGACAAGCTTTCAACCCAGTCGCCGGAATTTAAGTATAAAACAGAGCCCGTTTTTTCTGTCGATTCCATTTTTCTGATCTCCGCATGATGTATATGGCCGCATATTACATATTCGTATCCCTTATTAATTGCCAGATCGGCGGCGGTTTGTTCAAAATGATTGATAAATTTAACCGCATCCTTAAATTGCGCCTTTACTTTTTGCGAGAAACTCATTTTTTGACGGCCAACCAGGGTCAAAAACCAATTGCATAAACTGTTTATTAAAATAAGGGTATCATAGCCAATCGCTCCCAATTTGGCCAGCCACTTGGAGTACTGCATCGTCACATCAAATACATCACCGTGGAATATCCAGGCTTTTTTCCCGTCGATGTTCAATACAATTTTGTTGAGCAGTTGAAATGAACCAAGGTCAAAATCCGCAAATTTGCGTAGCATTTCATCGTGATTGCCGGTTAAATAATAAACAGGGATACCTTCGGTAACGAATTTGAAGAGACGCCGAACCACCTGCATATGCGCTTCGGGCCAGTAGTTTTTGCTAAACTGCCATATATCAATAATATCGCCGTTTAGAATAAGGATTTTAGGCTTAATACTCTTTAAATATTTCAGTAATTCTTTGGCGTGGCAGCCATATGTGCCCAAATGCACGTCGGATATAATTACGATATCAACTTCGCGTTTCGCCATTAAAATAGGGAAGATGCTTTTATGACCGGTAAATTATTATACCGGAAGGACATAGAAAAAATGCAGGAAAAACGATTACTCTTCTTCGTCGTCGTCATTAACTTTTAAATCAAACGGGCTAAGGTAGAACACACCAACTAAAAAGAGTAATCCCACAACAACCAAATAAGCAAATTCAAAATGCATTGTCATAACTTTACAAATATCCCTGAATTAGGTTACCTGTATGTTAAGACTCTGTTAAATAAAAAAGGTTTCATTTGGTTTGAAATTTTTTTTGAATTCGGGTCAGTTGCTCCAGATGATGCAGTGCGTGTATTCGGATAAATTTAAACCATTGGTGGGCGTTAAGCATGCCCAAACGGGGGTGTTTACTCCTGGCGTCGGGCGTGGCACTTTTTATAAGCGGGATTAAACTGCTTATGCGTTTTCGGCACTTAATGATTAAATTTTTTGCTTCTTCTTTACTGATCTTTTCGACCGGCATCTTATCAGCCACAGCTTTCGGTACTTTTACGCTAACAGGTGGGAACCTCCCTATAAGCATCATTAGGCTGCCTAAAAACGTTGGCCCTTTTTTGGTTGGTTCGCTAATACCGTTTGCGCATCTCTCAACA
>DASXMZ010000192.1:0-2396 GCA_036495385.1 Mucilaginibacter sp.
TCGGATTTAACGTATCACTGAGACGAAAAGACCTGCTATTCCTCACATTTATGCTCATAATTACTTTTGTGTCAACGTCTGAAAATTTGCTTGATGTTGATAAAGGGATAATGTTTTACGCCTTTTTCTTTTCATTTTTTACTTTTTCATATAAAGAGCGAAAGAATATCCCGAAACCCTTAAAAATGAACTTAAATAATCAAATTAAGGCAACCAAAGAACTGATTGTCGCGTCATAATTATACAGGTGCTATGTAAGTAAAATATATTACGAACTGAATGATGCAAAACAAACAATACCCCATAATCAACAAGAACTTGTCGGAAATAAAAGAAAATATATTAGCAACATTAGCTTATTTCGACTTGTTCAGCTATCCGATAACAAGGGGAGAGATCTATTTATTTCTCCAAAAAAACTATGATTATGAGGTATTTGACGATGCATTGAATTGCCTGCATAAAGGAGGGGCAATCTATCTGTTCGAGAAATTCTACACTTTGAGAAATGATCATTACTTAATAGTGCGAAGGCACGAGGGTAACGAAAAGGCGGAAAAATTAATTAAAATTGCCGAAAAAGTAGGCGATATTCTTATCCGCTTCCCTTATGTTCGCGGCATAGCCATTTCGGGTTCGCTGTCCAAAAATTATGCCGACGATGAGTCAGATATCGACCTCTTTATAATCACCGCGAAAAACCGGCTTTGGATAGCCCGCACATTGATGCATGCCTTTAAAAAATTAACCTTTTTGGTTAATAAAGAGGATTATTTTTGCATGAACTATTATATAGATGAGCGGCACCTGGAAATTGTTGAAAAAAGCATTTATACAGCAATTGAAGTTGGCACATTGATCCCTCTACACGGTGATATCGTATTTGAGAAGTTTTATTCAGCAAACGCCTGGATCAGAAATTTTATTCCAAACAAAAACATGCGTGTTGCCTCTGCAAAACGCGTTAAGAGCTCATTTTTGAAAAGGTTCTTCGAATTCCTGCTAAATACCAAATTTGGCGATGTAATTGACAGCTGGCTGATGAAGATCACCGCGAACAGGTGGTCGAAAAAAACCACTCTAAAAAGGCTGAACAGCCATGGTATGATCATGGGAATGGTAGCCGGTAAACATTATTCAAAACCCGATCCGGCAAATTTTCAAAGCAAACTACTAGCACGCTACGCAAACAAGGTATCGCAACTATTGCAACGATACGAAAGCAGTTTGATGCATTGAGGATGTGCAGATAATTTTGATTTGAAGATTTGATGATGTGCCAATTTGAAGATTTTAGGATCGCTGAAATTTACTCGCGTTGTTGACAAAATCGCTCATCTTCTAATCACCTCCCCATTTTCAAATCTTCAAATCAACACATCTTCAAATTATTTTTTCCTCAACGATATAATATAGTAATCCCCGATATATTTCCAGGGCCAGGTGGATTTTAACTTATCTTCCTTCGCTTTTAGGAACCCGTAAGTTTTTGGGTGTTTTTCGACAAACCCTTCGATATATGACGGCGGCACCAGGGTACACAGGCCTTCTACACCCAATACATCAAACTGATTCTTCAGCCTGTTTACAATGAATGATGGATTATAATACCAGCACTTAAAATAAGTACCTTCTACATGTGCTTTGGTTCCGTTGCTGCTGAAAAACCTCCTGAAAGCAGTCCGGAATTTTCCTTTAAAAACCAGTAAGGTTTCCCATAAGCAAAATTTGGGCAAAACAACAAGGGTTACCATCCCGTTTGGTTTTAACAATCCGGAAAATGATGCCAAAACCTTGTCCAATTCATTAGTGCAGTTTAAGCCTGCAAAATTAGAAAATATCAAATCGTAAGGCCCCTTATTTTTTAGCTGATAGAGTTTTGTATAAGAGCATAATTCATTGGTTACCGACGACTCCATCATGCACTTTTTCACTTTGCGCCTTAACTCCTGTTGCATACCTGTCGATATATCGGTGGCATGTACTTTGTGGCCCCGTTGGGCGAAAAAAATCGCATCCTCACCTGTTCCGCTGTTTAGTTCTAAAATGGAGCTATTAGACGGTAAAAATTTCAATACATGGTCCCTTACCCTTGTTCTTTTATAATTAACAATGGTATTACCCGAGTAAATTTCATCGAAAACCTGCGATTGATCAGTAAAGGCTTTTTCCGCCAATTGTTCATTAATGAATGCCTGGTTAGTTTCCATTATTATACTTCTTCAAGTCGCCTTAATTTTAACTTTTCAATTAGTGTTGCCGGTGCATGATAACAAACTGACAAGGCTTTTCTCAGGCTTTTGAAATTGGCACTGAGGGGATCTTTTATCAATTTGTCCAGGCTGTTTTTTGCCAGGTGCTTGTGATAATTTTGATGAACATACTTGTGCAATTGT
>DASXMZ010000193.1:0-4863 GCA_036495385.1 Mucilaginibacter sp.
TATATGCTTTATCATTGTCTGCTGGGTAATTTCGTAAACCCGGTTGCCGGCTATCTGATTACACTGTTTTTGTTTGGGTTACTTTGGGTCTTTTATTATTTCTTTTCAAAATCATGGAAAAGGGTTACGATCACCGCTACCGAAATTATTCTGTACGATGTTGTTTTTAAAAAGCAGATAACTATTGCGTATGCAGATATTACCCATATTGCAACTTACAGAACACAAGGTTACAGCCGCACCTCCGGGAGGGCTTTTTCCCAAAAGTTTGTTATCGATTTTAAGGATGATCAATCTGTTACCCTTGATGAAGCCTGGTACAACAATTACAGTAAGCTAACTATGGCTATTTATCTTCATAAATATGGACCGGGTCATGGTCGTGAAAGATATTTGGAACGGCATGGGAGAGAAGCATAACCCGATCTGTCCTAACTTTATTTCTTGCTTCAAATAATGATTATCCTGCGGCTATGAGCTAGACAATTATTAATACAACCATTATTTACTCTATAAATAGAAGAATGAAGTCTACCCACTTTATTTCTTGCTTCAAACAATGATCGTCCCGCTCATGGCCGCGGGTGGCTTAGTTCTTTTTCCTTAGATGAAAAAGAACCAAAAACTAAGCGCAGCGACCTCATGAACGCCTTAAAAAACAAACAACAAGTGAATAAATCAAGTCAGAAAAAAACTTCCACGCTGCAGGCAAAACACCTCCATAGGAGTCCTTCGGACCTGGCCCACTTTTCTGACAAGCCTTTGCCCGCTTTTGTTCTTACTTTAATAAGATGATTGCATTCTTTGGTGAAGATTTCTTTTTTCTTGTCAGCAGAACAGCTTCGGGAAAAAGCGGGAAAAACAGAAGGTCGGTGAAGTGGACAAGGGCATAACAACTTTTTGCATGCAGGGTAATAGAGCGAAAAGATAACACCGCAAAAAGATTGCAGCCCAGCTGTTTTTCCCGCTTGTGCGCAAAGGCCCTCGGCGGCAAAGAAGCATTTCTGGTGACTTGATTTTTTTGTTACTTTTTGTATCAAGACAAAAAGTAATAGGCCTCCGCGGCTATGAGCGGGACGATTATCAATTGAACCTTATTTAATTTCATTAGTTCAGGCATGAAAGCATAAGAGCCGGTTTGTTTCCGTTTTACATTTAAACCCGGTTAATTAATTTCTTCAAAACGATCTGGCTTTCGATTATGTGCGACATATTATTTGT
Source organism: Mucilaginibacter sp. (assembly GCA_036495385.1). Lineage (GTDB taxonomy): Bacteria > Bacteroidota > Bacteroidia > Sphingobacteriales > Sphingobacteriaceae > Mucilaginibacter. The sequence goes on from DASXMZ010000193.1 coordinate 1,222, forward strand.
CCATCCTGCTAAAGAACATTTCCACAAATTTTATCTGCAAGCAATCGCCTGCAAACATTATACTTGAATAAATGTAAATATTTGAATGCCAATGACTCCAGATGAATATATAAGCGCTCAGCCAGCAGATCGACTGCAAATTATGCACGCTTTACACGATGCAATGACCGCCGGTGACCGTTCGGTAACACCCATTGTTGAAGCCATGATGGGAAAAGAAATGATTATATATAAAGAAAGGGGTTATATGAAATATGCGCTTTCGGGTGTGAAGAATTACATGTCGTTTCACTGTATGCCAATATATTGCAACCCGGCATTACATTCCCGGTATGTCGGTCTGTTGCCGGCTGCCAAATTTCAAAAAGGCTGCATCAATTTTGTCGGCCCTGATGATTTTCCAATAACGATAGCCGCTAATTTAATTTCGGATTGTGCGAAAGTGAGCATCGCAGATTTTTTAGAGAATAGGAAGAAAAAATAACAAGCACTCGCGCGAGTAAAGGTTAATACACCGCGTAAGCTAAATTTACGCGTGTTGTAGTTACTTGTTGTTTCACTTTACAATGCACGCTCAAACGATCGGATCGGCTTTTGGTTATAAGGGACATAATCTATATACATTTTTCCGCCTTCCACTTTAAAGAAAATGTCCCCCCTTTGATTTTCATATTGGAAAAAACCATCTTTTGTGAAAGGCGTTAACTCTGAAGGCAGTCCGTTATCAACAAAATAAAGTTTACTATTTTCTACGTAGATCTTGAGTTTTTTATCAGGACGTCCGGTTTGGTCATAAGTGCCTGCGTATTTTTCTAATTCACTAGCAGACAGGGTAATGGCTTTATGTTTTTTGCAAAACGCAAATTCAATACCATCCTGAATCACTTTAGGTTTAGCGGCTCCGTGCGACGCATTGGGGACAATTCCTGTTTCAACTTCCAGATTTTTGCAATTTTGTTTTAAAAGATAGTCCTTAAACAACGCTATATTGTTAACGGTTTCGTGCTCGTACGAACCTACGCTCAAAAAAACTCTTGCTTTAAGGTCTTTATTGGCGGCGAAATACTTCTGAGCTTCGGGCACTAATTCGGAGCTAAGCCCAGGTGCGCCGATGCAAATGGTGTTGAACAAGCCGGGCCGGTTAAACAGCACATGGGCTACAAATGTGCCACCATATGAATAACCTGACAGTGTTCTGTCGTCGGTAACGCGGTACTTACTTTCAATAAACGGGATCACTTCTTTTTCAATAAAGGCTAAAAAATTAGGGGCTCCTTTTGCGGGCAATAAATCCCTATTGCGCTGGTTGGGACGGTCACCATACCCAATGCCCACTATCACTGCCTCGTTAGTGATATAATCCTGCCTCAGCATATTGAAGCTGTTACTAGCGGTATTTTTATCCCAGTCGCCATCGGTTATATACAACACGGGGTATTTGATTTTGGTAGTATCGTATCCCGGAGGTACGTGTACATAAATGGTGTAGTCGTCGCCAATGGTTACAGAATGGTAGTCCCAGTAAACAACTTCCTTTTCAATAAAGGTTTGAGCCGGACCTTTCACTTGGGCGCGACCAACATGAATGTTGATAAGAATAAGAGCCAGAGCACAAAATAACACCTTTGAAATATATTGTTTCATGATGATATGAATAAGTGGATTAGTTTTACAGGCAATCACGAACGATTAATGTGCCAATATATAAATAATTGTATTTCAAATAGTTATTTCATGAAACAAAACCCGGCCGTTCATATTCGGACGATTTGTGTTTGATTTTGTTACAACTTAGTTGTTCGGATATTCTAAACCTAATGAGTGGACAGTGTCCGGCATGCTAAGGTTGTGTGCGACTCCGTCTGTCTTATAAGTGTCCAGGTCTTACTTCGCATACCAAATTTGCCATTTAATTAAAAAATTGTATATAAAATATCGGTTTTTCGTTGATTGCCTTGCAGCGGTTTTGCGGGTTGAAATAGTAAATAAAGTCCGGTTTTTTCATAACCACCTCACTACTTATGTTCAGATGATTTAATTGAATAAAGTGTATTGCGCACAGACGAAATTTTTTAGGCATGTTAAAACTTTAATGAGATTCAAGGAGATGGGGTCAAAATTATCTTGCTGTTTGCCTTTGGTCAATACTCCATTTGGATAGTTTTTCAATGAGAAGGCTATATAAGTGGCATTGTAGCAATAGGTAGTTTATCGTCCGGATAATTCACTATATACTTAAAAATCAAGGGATTTGTAATCCGCATGAATAATTTTCTCATTTAACGATATTGAAAGATCATAGAAGATAAATAGGGGAAACATTTGGAACTTTTTTATCGTACAAGTTAATACTATCCGTCAATTTGGATAGGTAATCCAAATGAAATCATTATCAAGGCTAAAAGAAGAATCGCTGAATATCCAAAGTGAAATAAGTATACTGCTGACAGACAACTACAGGTTTGGTTATGCAACTAAGAAACAAAATGATGTAATGGCGACGCTGACTGCCTTGCAGCAACATCTTGCTATGATTCAGAGGGAGCTGAGAGAGAGACTTTTAGCTTAGGTAAATAAGACAAGGTACAGCTGATTCAACCTCGAATTGGAATTTGATATTATCTTCTGATGAGGGTTAAAACCTTTGTTCGATTTACGAAAAAGGCCATTGAAGAAATAGACAAAGAGTACGATAAAAATTAGCACTCATGTAACGTTAACACATTGAGTTGTCGATTCATTAATCGTGAGGCAATTGTCCGGTCAGTTTTGGCAAACTGCGTTTGTCTGGAGGGAGGGCCTGAAACTTTTTATAACAGTCATTAATATAGACAGCCAGCGACGCACCATTGTTATTCATCAAAAACGCGTACGAAGGACGGTACAAGGTCATAAAGTCGTCAAGCTCCTTGCCTTTCAATGGCACAATACTGCCTACATATGCTTCGGTAAAAACTTCGTCAACATGGCGCTCCTCGGCTTCATGTTTGAAATACTTTTTAAGCTTGCGGGCATCGGTCGACTCTTTACTGAACCATGTAGTTGGCGAAAGCACATACACTTTACTTTTTTCGTAAACTTCCGGATATTCCTTATGTGGATCAAATGCCTCCCGGTTTGATGTTACACTGACTTCCCGTAAAGCAATAGTTTTTATGGACATCAAAATGTTCTTACGCGCCAAATCCACAAGGTACAGGGTATCTGATGTATAACCTGGGGATTCAAAAATCAGCGTTTGGCCGGTTTCAGCTTTGATCTCAAAATTTCCCTGTTTATCGGTAAGGGTAAATTGCTTATTGGCAATATCCCTTACAAAAACGTCCTGCAGCTTTTTATTTGTCCCATTTTCAAGTACAGTACCCTTTAAAAGGCTCTGTGCACTTACCGAAAAAGTTACTAATAAGATTAACGCGAGTAAAGAGGCTTGTTTTAGCATAATGGATACGGAGAATTATATCGTTAAAGTTAACTAAATTTAATTGACAATAGTTTTGATTTAACATTTTTTGGGAGCCTATGTAAAATGGCCTTACGAAGTTTTTCTCTCCGCAAGGCCATTTTCAATTGCCAATCCTCCTAATTCTTACATTTGTCCTTGGACATCTGATTCCGAACTACTTTTTAGTCCAAACGTCATTA
>DASXMZ010000194.1:0-2024 GCA_036495385.1 Mucilaginibacter sp.
AGAGTTTCAAGCACAAAAATGGATACAAGGGAGAGGCTCCAAAAGACGAGAATGGGAATCCCATTAAACCCATTGGCTATAATATTAATAAGGACAATGAATTCTCTGTGACTGAAGAAAATGGCGACCTGGTGTTAAAAATTGGCGGCGATATTTATGGATGTCTATTCACCAAACAGGAGTTTCAAAATTATGATCTTAAGCTAAAAGTTAAATGGGGCGATAAAAAATGGGAACCACGTTTAAATGAAGACAAGGATTCGGGCTTGCTATACCATTCAATAGGCGAATGCGGTGTTGAATACTGGCGTACCTGGATGCTAAGCCAGGAGTTCCAGGTAACAGAAGGCGGTATGGGCGATTACTGGTCGCAAGCAAGCTCCAGGTGCGATGTAAAAGCAAGAAAAGAAGGAAAGAATTATTTCTTTGATAACAAAGGCCCCTTAACGGCATTTGGTTCGGGAACAGGCAACGGCGGTTTTTGTCATGCCGGAACTGATGCAGAAAATAAAGATGGATGGAATGACCTGGAGCTGATTACCTACGGCGATAAAAGCATCCGAATTGTAAACGGCAAAGTAGTGATGGCTTTATCAAACAGCAGGTATGTGGTAGACAATGAAGAAAAGCCACTGATAAAAGGCAAACTTCAGTTGCAATGTGAAGCCGCCGAAGTTTATTACAAAGACATTATGCTAAAGCAAATTGACGGCATGCCTGAGGAGTATGCTTCTTATTTTAATTAATATTGACACGAATTTTTCGAATTAATACGAATTTCACGAATGGAGCTGCAATAAGCGCAATTCGTGAAATTCGTCTTAATTTGTGAAAATTAGTGTCAATCTATTTATCACTCAGCATTATTGGATTTCCTTTGCCGCTACCCATAATAATTATTTTAGTATTAGGCGATAAAGCAATATCCCTTTGGGCCAGGATAGACTGGTATTGCAGCTGTTTATCGGTTAATCCTGTTGCAAGTATTTTCTGATAATCGGCAATACCCTGTGCCTCTACGCGTTTACGGTCGGCTTCCTGGCGCTCCTTTTGTAATACGAACTGCATTTTTTGGGCATCCTGTTCGGCTTGTATTTTCGATTCGATGCTGGCGCGTACGGTGGCCGGCAATGTTATATTGCGTACCAATATTTGCTGTAGTTCCAAACCGTTCTTTGCGAAATTATCTGATATGGATTTGTTGATCTTGTATTGAAACTCTTCCCTTTTGGTTGAGTAAAGATCAACAGCCTGGTAATTTACTGCATTATCACGTATGGCTGTGCGAGCTACCGGTCTAACTATCTTGTCTTCATAGTTCTCGCCGATATTTTGCATAATAAAAGGCGCTTTGGAGGGGTTTATCTTATACAAAACAGAAAGATCAATGGTAACTTCCAGTCCATCTGACGACAGTACACGGATAGCATCATCACCCTGTACCTGTCCTTCGCCGCTTTTTTGACTCATTGTGTAATTTTCTGTTTGGATGCTAAAGGTGGTCACCTCGACCAGGGGGTTTATTACGTGCAGTCCGCTTTCAAGTATTTGGTCCTGTACCTTTCCAAAAAGCACCTGTACCCCTACTTTCCCGGGGTCTATTATTTTAAAAGCGGAAAGCATAACCCCTAACACGACAATTACGATACCTACAGTACTAACAATACCACCAAAGTGGTTGCCCGGTTCGGGCGAGCGTTTGAGCACTATACCCACAATGAGTACAATGACACCTAAAATTGCAATAAGCATATGGTTTTTGTTTAAGGTTTTTGGGCTTTTTTTATCTCTTTGTAAAGCCTGATCTTAAGCACTATAAATATAGCCAATAATAATATAGTGCCGAACAGAAAACCATATTGTTTTTGTTCAATGCCATACTTATAACCAAAAATAAGGCACAAAAAAATGCCTATGTTATATAACACATTGGGTAATACCTTTTTCCACATAGCTTAGTATACGTTAATTGTAGGATCAATTTCATCGGCCCAGGCCAAAATCCCCCCTTGCAAATTGTAAAG
>DASXMZ010000195.1:0-5511 GCA_036495385.1 Mucilaginibacter sp.
ACATAATTTTCAACCCGGTTTGAGAAGCGTTTGGCGGGATCAATTTGCATATCGTTTAACCAAAGTACCAATATCATTAAATCCAATAAACATCCCGATAACTATCGGGACCAATTCATCAGACGCTTATAAAAAAAGCAGCTTCAAAAACGTGACCCGATTTTAAGCTTTGAATATCCTCTTTCTGACTGATATCAACATGCTTGCCTGCAGTATCTGCACAACCCAGCCAAGGCTCAATACAAACAAAATCGCCGCCACCCTTTGCCCATATCCCTAAATAGTTAAAGTGGGGAAATTCAACAGAAATTGATTGCTGGTGCTTGTCGCTCTTTATACAAATCTCTCTCGACTTCATGTTTTTAAACACTAAGGCATCCTTATCAAACATATCCCTGGTTAAATACAGCCTATTACCGGGTGATGGAACCGGATGGGTTTCGCCGGTAAAAAAACCTTCGGCCGACAATAGATGAGTTTTTAGTTTTTCTTCCGTTTCAAATTCAATGTAATAGTCTTCGTATTTTTCGCCTTTATTAAAAGGAACGTTAAGAGCAGGATGTCCGCCGACAGAAAAATATATGGTTTTCTTATCGTGGTTGATCAGTTTATAGGTTACCCTTAGCGCGTTCTCAATTATAGTATACAAAACCTGGAAATCAAACTTGAAGGGATAAACAGCTAACGTTTTTTCGCAGCTGGGAAGCGAATAGGATGCGTTCTCTTCATTGCTTTCCAGCAAAATAAATTCAGATTGACGGGCAAAGCCATGCCGGCCCATGTGATAGGTTTTACCGTCAACCAATAATTCATCGTTAATAAGGCCGCCAACAACAGGGAATAAATTTGGTGCGTGATACCCCCATATTTTAGCGTCAGCCTGCCACAAATGCTCAGTATTGTTTTGCTTGTTATAAACCGAGGTGAGCTGAGCCCCCAACGCGTTTATTTCAACTTTTAAAAACTCATTTTCAATTGTGGCCATAGGTTTTGTTGTATTGGTGATAAAACCCTCGAAATTATGAATTTGTTTTAATATTACCGTTTAACAGCGGTCGGATTTATTTGGTAAAATGGAATAAGCCCGAAACTTTAAATCGCAGTATACTTGCTCTTTATATTAATAATTTAATTTATCTGAATTATATTTACGCATGGAAGCAAAAATTTTCTCATACAGAGCCGGCGACGTAGTGTTGCAACCAATTAATGAAAACATAAAAATCAGTAATAGCTTTAACAGGAAGGAGCTATTGAACGATCTTAAAGAAATATTAAAAGAACAGAATTTTAAAATTGATCCAGGTTCCGTTGAATATAAAATCGTCGACGATCAATTATTTATTAGCGGGATGGCAATAGCGGATAATGAACAAAAATCGATTGGTTTTATGACTGGCAGGTAAAAGTAATAAATAACAAAAGACTGCTTTGACGGTTGCTAAAGCACAGAACGTTTAATAAATTTAATCAGCAATGAATATGCCGCAGAAATTACGCTTTAATAAATATGAGCGCTCATTTATTATAATAATTGCTTTTTTGATAAGCGTTTCCACTACCGGATGTAGCCAGGACGTAAAGAAGTCTCACCCTGCCGACACTTCAAACAGGGCCTGGGACAAAACCATACCCGGCAATTTTAGTAGCCAGTCGACAGCTGTTTTTGACAGTACACAGCTAATCACATTTTTAAAGCAATACCCAAAATTCAATGAGTTTGCTGGTAACATTAAAAGTTTCTACAGAAAAAGAGACTTCGCCTACGCCTGGTATGATAAAGGTGTAATTATTGAACAGGCAGGGAATTTAACAAACCGGGTATTGAATATTCAAAACGAGGGCATCTATACCGGCGCGCCTTATACGCATCAACTCGATTCTTTATTTTATAAGGTAAATGCGGTTAAAAATAAACCTGATATCCAGCTGGAGTTGATGCTTACCTCGCAATATTTTGCATTCTCAAAAGTTGCGTGGGAGGGTTTGGATAATTCTGCAAGCAGGGCAGCGAAATGGTATGTTCCCCGGAAAAAGGTTTCGTACGAAGACTACCTGGACAGTTTACTAAAAGCCCCTTCGTTAAGCGCTCCTGTGGATGAACCCGTTTACAGGCAGTATGAATTGTTGAAAAATTATTTAGGAAAATACCGCGAATTAGATAAAGCGGACAGCTGGCAACCGATCATTAGTAAAACCATATTAAAGTCTGGTGATTCTTCCGCTGTTATTCCGCTTGTTAAAAGCCGGCTATTTAAACTCGGTTACTACAGGGGCGATACCACTAAACGATTATTTGATGGCGGTTTGATGGCCTCTGTAAAAAAGTTCCAGGGATTATACGGCCTCACTATTAACGGACGGCTGGATAAGGCAACTTTTTCGGAGCTCAATGTGCCGGTCAAAGATCGCATTGAGCAAATTATTGTAAATATGGAACGCAGCCGCTGGCTTCCGGTAAAATTAGACGGCGATTATTTGGCTGTTAATATCCCGGAATTTAAACTGCATGTTTATCATGGTGATAGTTTATTATGGAGCTGTAATGTAGTTGTTGGTAAAACCATGCATGAGACGGTGATATTTTACGGAGAAGTTCAATATGTAGTATTTAGCCCTTATTGGAATGTGCCTCCATCAATTGTAAGAAACGAGATTCTGCCGAAGATGAAAAAAAATCCAAATTATCTTGCCAATCAACGGATGGAAATCACGGGTAGTCTGAACGGCCTTCCGGTGGTACGACAAAAGCCGGGCCCGACTAATTCACTGGGCCTTGTTAAATTTCTTTTCCCTAACACCTATAATATTTATCTGCATGATACGCCATCGAAGGCGCTATTCGAAGAAACATCGAGGAATTTTAGTCACGGGTGTATAAGGGTCAAAGAACCGGTTAAGCTGGCTAATTTTTTGTTGAAGGATCGGCCGGAGTGGACCGCCGCCAATATAGATAAGGCCATGCATGCAAGCACCGAAAAAACGGTAACATTAAAACCCAAAGTGCCGGTCTTTATCGCTTATCTTACAGCGTTTGTTGATCGCGATAATGAAATTAATTTCAGAAAGGACATTTACAACCATGATGATAAGTTGGCTGCAATGCTTGTCTCTGCAAAAGGCGCAAAATAATGTGAGTTCGCGATAAACTGCGAATGAATGTTTATTCCGAAATACGTTAATTTGAGACCAAATTGAATAACAAGGTGTCAGAATCTAAAGTGGTATAGCATTAAACAGCAACAAGACGAGATATTGCAAAATCAGCACCCCATCCATATAGAAAAAATAGTAATACTCATTTTTTTCCTGCTTCGACTTAAATATAAGCCATCCTGTTAAAATAGCTGTTAACGTTAGGGCCCAAAAATCGGCATTAAAACCATTGTTCCTGAAAAGAAATAGCAACACTATATATCCAGCCAGTAACAACTGGCAAAATAAATAGGCATTCTTTTCGCCCCATACTACAGGTATGGTTTTTAAACCCGATTGGCGGTCTTCGAATAGGTCGCGGATATCAAATGGTACAGTAAGTGCCGCTATAAACAAAAAGCGTTTCGCGATAATTATAGTGGTATCGCGCATGGATATATTTGTTGAGTAAAAATGCTGGGCCTCCAGTATCGGCAATAGCACGGTGCTCATGGTCCACACCAGCGTAATCAGAAATTGTTTTAACCCTGGTATGTTCCGTAACCCAAATTTTTGTTTCTCGATACTAAATAAAGGAATACTATAGGTAAAAGATAAAATGCTCAAAAAAATAAGCAGTATCCTCGACTCAAACGACATTAAGAAGAACAAAGGTATCAGCGAAAGCAGCGACACCATGGTAAAAGTGACCATGAGCCTATAGTGCCCATAAAACCAGCGTACCCTTTTGTGTGGCGATTTGTCCGGATTTTCGGGTTTGGTAATAAGTATGCAGAAATTGTAAATCCCCAGGGTAGAAGTGAAAAGCAGTCCGGCAACCGCGGGAATAGTTTTTGCCCCTATTAAATAAAAGGTTACGAGGCCCTGTGCAACTGCGCACAAAGCCATAAAAATATTGCTAAAAAGAAGAAAGTCAAAAACCAGCTGGAACGTTTTTTTCATCAGGAGTAAGGATCGTCAGCCGGTACCTTTTTTTAACATTTAATTAGGGGAGACCCGGTTGCGGCTTTTAACTCAAATATCGTAATCTCCGGCAATATTCCAACTCTTCCCTGCACATTGAAAAAGCCATAACCCACATTTACATATAATTGTTGCAATCCCTGGTTATATAAGCCCGCCCATTCTTTAAAAATATATTCTACAGGGCTCCATTGAAAATGATCTGTACGAACGCCAAGTTGCATACCATGTGTATGGCCCGAAAACATTACATCAATTTGCGGGTATTGAGGCAGTATTTGCGCCCGCCAGTGAGACGGATCGTGCGACAAAAGTAATTTCACCGGCAGGTCGTCGGTATTTTTTACAGCCAGATCCATTCGGCCATGTTTTGGGGTCCAGCTTAGTTCGCTCCAGTTTTCAACGCCCAAAATACCAATTTCTTCGCCATCTACTTTTAACCGCCTGTTTTCATTCATTAACAAATTCCAACCCATGTTTTTATGCGTTGTGATCAAATCGGCCAGGTTCTTCTCTTTGGCGGCAATGTTCGGCCAATCTGCATAGTCACCGTAATCATGATTACCAGTAGAGGAGTAAACACCGAGTGGTGCCTTGATCCTACTAAAAATATCCAGGTAATCTTCCATTTCACTACTTCGTGCATCAACGAGATCGCCGGTAAAGAATATTAAATCTGCCTTTTCGCGCATTAGCATTTCTACGCCTCCAAGGACTGCTCTTTTTTTAAAGAAGTTACCCGAATGTATGTCCGAAATCTGGCCTATTCTGATGCCATCGAAAGCCTTTGGCAAATTGGGAAGGTAAATCGTTTGCCGTTTAATATGATAATCATAAAGCTCATTCTTCATGGTAACCCTCACCGCAGCAAGAGGAATCGCACCCGCCAGCAGGCCAGCTTTCATCAGGAACGCTGATCGTGGAATGTCAAATTGGTTGGACTGGTCGGCCGGTTTTTCAGGTAGTCGTTCTTCGGACGTACTTCGGAAATAAAGCAGAACTCTTCTTATATCATCTATTAATATAAACGGAACAAAACATACTTTAAATAAAAGGTCAAGGAAAAACAGGATGAGCAATATCATCCGGATGCCGAATTCCAGCCTTGAAAAAAACACTAATAAAAAGCCCGCAATTATAAGGAAGGAAATCACCCAATAGGTAACAGCAAATGGTTTTCTTTGAAGGAAGCGCCATTTTTGGGAACTCCCTTTTATACCACTTAGAACGTAAAAATCAATTATTAGAAGCCCGGCAACCGCCAGGAACCAGCTTAAGCCCTGTTTGATAGTGACGGATGTCAGCAAATTAATAACGGTCGTCATCCAGGTCGTCGTCATCAGGCTGCAGGTTAAACAGGCTGTTAAACATATCTGAAAATGCGAATCCATT
>DASXMZ010000196.1:0-10760 GCA_036495385.1 Mucilaginibacter sp.
ATAAATACGGAAATGGCCGGGCAGTTTACCCTGCAAATCAATTCATCATTAATGATTGGGCTGGTTTTGGGTATCCCCTACTTGTTTTACGAACTATGGAAATTTGTTAGACCCGCCCTGCACGAAAAAGAGCGTAAGGCAGCATCCGGATTTGTATTTTATGCTTCCTTTTTGTTTATGTTGGGCGTGCTATTTGGCTATTTTATAATCACGCCGTTATCCGTCAGGTTTTTGTCTGGCTATATAGTTAGCGCTGATATTCAAAACCTATTTAGCATTGATTCCTATATTTCATCTGTTGCAACATTAACACTTGCTACGGGCGTTGTTTTTCAAATGCCCATTTTGGTCTATATACTTTCGAGCCTCGGCATACTAACACCAAAGTTTATGCGTGAGACCAGACGTTATGCTATCGTTATTATTTTAATTATAGCAGCAGTAGTTACACCAACGCCTGATGCGCTTACGATGACGGTTGTTGCAATACCTTTACTGTTATTATATGAGTTGAGTATAGGCGTTGCAGGGGTGGTACAACGAAGGCGCCAAAAGAAGAGTGAGGAATTAACCGTCATAAATTAATTCACGCCGAACTTGTACAGGGAAATCGCTTTTAAAAAACTTTTGGCTAAAGCCCCTGCTAATTTGCTATTATGTTCCGTCCCATAAATGGGGACGGCAATGAATTTAAAGCTTTTTTGCACAATTTACCTGTTCAACTTTTCATTCATTGCCGTTCGGCTTCAGCCAACGGCTAAATTGAATTGAGCAAAGAAGGGCTTTAGCCAAAATTTGCCGACAACATATTTTTAAAGCGATTTCACTGGTACTTTGTACAAATTGGCACATTTTCAAATCGGCAAATTATATTCACAATTTTCCTTTAATTTTAGACCATGGATAACGAAACATTAAGGATCGCCATAGGTGCGGACCATTTAGGGTTTGATTATAAAAACGGGATAAAAGAAATTTTGAATGCTAAGGAGCTAAAAGATTTTGGCACCTACGATTTAACTGCCGTTGATTATCCTGACTATGCCCACCCAATAGCGTTAGCTGTGGAAAAAGGCGAATTTGATTTTGGAATCCTCATTGACGGAACCGCTAACGGTGTTGCAATTACCGCCAATAAGCACCAGGGAATAAGAGCGGCTATCTGCTGGAGCGAAGAAGTAGCTGAACTTGCCAGGGGCCATAACAATGCAAATATTTTATGTATCCCTGCACGCTTTGTTTCACTTTACGAATCACAAAAAATTGTTGAGGTTTTTTTAACTACCACATTTGAAGGAGGCAGGCACAAAGATCGCATTAACAAGATTCCCGTTTGAGAAATCCTGTACATCTATATTCTATCCGGGGAAATCGAACTCAAAAACACCAAGTCATGCCGAATTTATTTCGGCACCCCTTATGCAAAGTATAGGACGTGCAAGCAAGCCGCTTGTCCCGCGGGTTGCTGAAACGAACCAAGTATGACCTGGTGTTTTTAAATAAAAAATGTCATGCCGAATTTATTTCGGCACCCCACATGCAAAGTATGCGCCATGCAAGCGAATATGCAGGATGTACACCAAGCAAGCCGCTTGTCCCGTGGGGTGCTGAAACAAGTTTCAGCATGACTTGGTGTTTTTAAATAAAAATTAAAAAGAAGGCATGCCGAATTTAATTCGGCATGACATCCCTTTAGTTTTGGAAACTCGACGCAACGCGAAAATTGCTGTCAATTTTAAAAGCTTCCCCGACATCCTACCTATTAGTTGGCTTTATACACCCTCACATAGTCAACATACATACTCGCCGGTAATATACTTTCATCCACTGTTGTGTTGGGGAAGCTGCCTCCGACGGCCAAATTTAAAATAATAAAGAATGGAAGGTGGAATGCATCGGTACCATTAACATTGGCTGCTATATTACCGGTAAGATAAAGGTTGTTATCTACATACCACCTGATTGAGTTTGCATCCCATTCCACGGCATATAAATGGTAATTATCAGGCGTTGTGGTGGTTGTTCCGCCGTAAGACACGTGCCCGTTAACATTCCAGTGCATGGTTCCATAAATGACATTATCGGCATTGATGTGCTCCATTATATCTATTTCGCCACAAGTCGGCCAATTTACCACATTGATGTTGGTGCCGAGCATCCAGAAAGCTGGCCACATTCCTGCTCCAAGGGGCATTTTTATACTGGCTTCGATACGGCCATATTGTGATGAAAATTTACCGAAAGTGGTTATCTTACCCGATGAATATGGCTGGCCTGCAAACAACTGTTTCCTTGCCGTTAGTACGAGGTTGCCATTACTCACGCTAACGTTCGGGGGAAGGTAATACTCCAGTTCACTATTTACGCCATCATTCTTATTTTCAACAACCCATTTTGTAGTATCTAACGTATTGCCGTCAAATTCATCCGACCAAACCAGGCTGTAAGTTACCGGTGTAACTCCGGGTGTGCTTGTAGAAATTACCGTGGGAGTTTTATTAAAATCCTTTTTGCAGGAACTTGCGAATACGATAGAGATCAGCACAATAATTTCAAAAAAATGTTTTCTCATTTTAACTATATTATATTTCTGATACTACCAGACGTAAGTAGCAACCGATCCTCCATTAAGCGAGGTGCTAACAATTTTCCCATTAAATTGTATATTAAAAGTTTGCGGGACGTTTGACGAATTTAAAACAATAAGCACCTTTGATCCGTCGGTATTTTTGAAAGCGACATTCGGTAGCGCTAATGCCGATTGATCAGTCGAAGCTATCCTTACCGCACCGGGCCTTACAAATTTTGATGCGTGGGCAATTATATAATAAGAAACGTTACGCGCTACCGCCGATCCATTAACGGTTATAGCCCCCTGGCACGTGGAGCAGCCCCCATTGGTATGCGGGCCGAAAGAAGCATCTGTCGCCAGGTTCCATTCTAAAACATTCCTGCTCCAGTTTTTAGTTGCGCCGACGATCAGATTGCTGATATGCCATGAAAGATCACCCGCAAAGCCCCCGGTTGACGCTGTATATTGCTCCGTAAAATAAATATTCTTGTTGGGGTACGCATTATGCACCGGGCCAAGTGCATCAATGGATCCCGTATAAAGATGAAATGCCGAACCATCGACAAACGGGTTGGCTACTGGGTCGGCCAGGATGAGTAGCGGATAATCTGTACGATCCGGGTTATGATCATACACAATTATTTTTGTGGCGAGGCCTGCCGTTTTAAACTGCGGCCCTAAATTATTTTTAACAAAATTATCTTCTTCGATTGGCTGCATTACCATAGCCGGATTATTACTTGGATTTAATGGCTCGTTCTGCGGAGTGATAGCATCAATAGTAATGCCCTGTGCCTGCATAGCCTGGATGTATTTTACAAAATAAGCAGCATAAGCATCGTAATAAGCTGTGTTCAAACTCCCCCCCGAAAAACCGTTATTGCCTGTAGTATTCACCTTCATCCATACAGGGGCTGTCCACGGGCAGGCCAGTATCTTTATGTTAGGGTTTATCGCCAATATTTTCTTTAAAACAGGCACCAGGTCTGTAAGTTCATGGCTAATGCTGAAACTTGTAAGGTTAACATCTGTTTGGCCGGCCTGCATATCATCATAAGTAAAATCTGATGCACTTAGATCCGAAGCTCCTATCGTTATCCGTAGATAACTTATGCCAATATTGGAATTATCCGTTGCAAATAATTCATTTAATAACGCGGTCTGTTGTGATGCGCTGAGGCTGTTGATCATTGTTGCGCTCCCTCCTGTTAAACAGAAGCCAAACCCGTCAATTGTTTGGTAAGTTGTGGTGGTATCTACACTAATGGTTGTATTTGAATTACTTCCCGCCGCAAAATTTAAGCTTATGTTTTGTTTTGAAAACAGTTGGGATTTGTCAGCGTTGGTTAGCCAAATGGCAACGTCGGATTTTAAAGGAGTAACCGGAGTAACGACCGGCATCGGCTGAGGTGTTTGATTTGCCGTTTTTTTACTGCAACCTGCGCTGAGAAAATAAATAAAAAACGACAACATTAGCATGGCAATTTGATTTGCTTTTTTTTTCATGGAGGCTTAACGGTAGCTACAAATGGTTTATACGCCGAATTTATCAGCTTGAATTATGCTAATGTAACAAAACTGAAGCAGTTGCAATACATTTACTTTGAGTTTTTTGGCCGATGTCTGATAAAATTCCACTATGTTTAACTAACAAACCACATTGCGTAATGTTATTTGTCTGAAACAAATCCTGTGAAAAAATGAAAAGAATAAAATTCTTAATAGCACTTTATTTATTCTTCTTGTCAACAGCTTTCGCCCAAAATTTAAAGGTGGCGGTTGCTGCCAACCTGCAATCGGTAATAAAAGTTTTGGGACAAGACTTTAAACAAAAAACAGGAATTACTATCGATCCTATTGTAGGTTCGTCAGGCAACCTAACGGAGCAGATAAAGAACGGGGCGCCTTATGACGTTTTTTTATCCGCTGATATAAGTTTCCCTGAAACGCTTTTTAAAGATGGCTTCAGTTCAAAAAAGCCGGTAGTGTATGCACAGGGAAGCTTAATTATCTGTAGTAATCAGGATATTGATTTAACGAATTGGGATAAGTTGCTGAGTACAGAAAAAATCAAGAAAATAGCTATTGCTAACCCCAAAATAGCACCATATGGTAAAGCCGCTGAAGAAACATTACAGCAAAAAGGTATTTTTAGCACTATCCAACCAAAAATAGTATATGGCGAAAGCATTTCGCAGGTTAATACCTACATCACAACAGGCGTAGTTGAAATAGGGTTTACAACACAAGCCCTGGTAAAAGACCCGGCTAGTAAAACGCAGCTTTATTGGAAAGAAATCGATCCAAAAACATACGCCCCCATTGAACAGGGAATGGTATTGATAAAACGTGCGGATGCGAATCAGGATGCGAAGAAGTTTTATGAATACGTACTCAGCCCATCAGCAAAAGCTATATTTAAAGAATATGGTTATTTAATTCAAAATTAAAAATGTTTGTATGACATATAGGCGTCACTTTCTAAATTAAATGCTGTTGACTATTGAAAAATTAGAGATTAATCAAAAGCGAGGGCTGTGCGATTCCCCTCTTGAGAGGGGTGCAGGGGTGTGTTTCTCAGGCATATCGTACAACCCACCCCTGCCACAACACTATCCAACGCACCCCCTCCCGAGAGGGGAGCTTTTAATATGCTCATATACAATGATTCATCACAATTCTTTAATCGCTAAACACGTTAAATCAAATCCTTTTTACTTTTGCCTTAAACATGGATCTTAACCCAATCTGGCTCACTTTAAAACTTGCAGGCATTACAACATTGCTTTTATTAGTTGTGGGATTGCCGCTTGCGTGGTGGCTCTCAAAAGGACGATCATTTGTTAAAATTATATTGGAGGCCATCATCACCATGCCTTTGGTACTGCCGCCATCGGTATTGGGCTTTTACCTGTTGCTGGCATTTAGCCCACAGCATGGCATTGGCAAATGGCTGCACCAGGCTTTTAATATTCAGTTTGTATTTTCTTTCCAGGGGCTTGTGCTGGCGTCAATTATTTATAGCATGCCTTTTATGATCGGCCCTATAAAATCTGCTTTACAGCAGCTGCCGGTTTCACTTTCACAGGCGTCATATAGCATCGGTAAAACAAAATGGCAAACTTTCGTACATGTGTTACTGCCAAACATAAAGCCATCGTTATTAACCGCAATGGTATTAACGTTCGCACATACGCTGGGCGAATTTGGCGTGGTGCTGATGATAGGCGGCAATATCCCAAATGTTACGCGCGTGGCTTCAATTGCAGTATATGATTCGGTTGAACAAATGGATTACGCGGCTGCCAATGCCTATTCATTTATCCTGTTTTCCATTACCTTCGTTATGGTGATATCGGTATTCGTCTTTAATAAATATCAGCTTAAAAGTCCCTTAGAATGATCAGCGTAACTATCGAAAAAAAGTTAAAGGCTTATAAAGGGCAGCAGGTTTTAAAAGTCTCCCGGACGTTTGAAGCCGGAAGCATTACGCAGATTTATGGCCCTTCCGGCGCCGGGAAGACCACCTTTTTAAAGATCATAGCCGGGTTTATCGAACCCGAAAAGGGCAACATAATTGTCGACGGCATAACATGGCTGGATACCAAATCTAAAATATCTATATCTCCGCAAAAAAGAATAGCTGGTTTTGTTTTCCAGGATTATGCGCTTTTTCCGAACATGACAGTACGCAAACATTTGGAGTATGCCACCAGCGATGCAGCGTGGATTGAGAGATTACTTGCCATCGGCAAGCTCGAAACATTTACCAATCACAAACCGGAATATCTGTCGGGCGGCCAGCAGCAGCGCCTTGCCATTTTAAGGGCGCTGGCCATTAAACCAAAATTGCTTTTAATGGACGAACCTTTTTCGGCCCTCGACCCGGAAATGAAGTCCGCGTTAATTGGGGAGTTGAAAATGATATTTGATGAAATGGGTACTACTGTTTTAATTGTAACCCATAACCCGCAGGAGTTGAATGGGCTGGCGGACGGTGAACTTAATATAAACTAATGGCACCAGGGAAACTGCTTTAGAAATGCTAAGTCATGCCAATTACTACGACATCCTTTAATTTTTTAATAAAAAAATATCAAGTCATGCTGAACTTGTTTCAGCACCCCACAGGACGAGCGGTGTGCTTAGTGTACATTCTGCATGTTCGCTTGTATGGAGCAGACTTTGCATATGAGGTGCTGAAACAAGTTCAGCATGACATCCTTTTAGTTTTAAAACACCGTCGGCGCAACGGGAAAGTTGCTAAAAATTTAAAAGCGATTTACCGGTATTTATCGCGAATGGTATTGACGGTTTTTTACTAATTAATTTCGAAATAATTCCTGCAATTAGTGTTCAAAAAAATTATAGCTTTGGTATTATGAAAACCAAACCTATCCTCATCACGGCTGTAATAGTTTTACTCGCCGGACTTACACTTTTTATCAGGTGCAGAACCAGGCAGAGCGCTGATGCATCAGAAGTTATCCGATTTTTATATAAGTTTAACGACAACATTAAAGCCGGCAATGCCGACAGCTTACTGGCGTTTTTTGAAGCTGATAAAAAAACAAAAGCATTAAAACGTTTGGTAAACCTATTGGCGGGTAAAAAAGGAAAGAACGGTGAAAAACCCCTTGCTCATATTGCTTTGGATATCGATAACGCCGAAATAAAAAATATAAACGCCGAGATTATTACAGCGAGCATACCTGTAAATTTTAGCCATGATTCCGTTGATAATAAGCAATCAATTCTTTTACTGAAGATATATCACGTGGCCCCGCATCAGTATAAAATTGTCCACCTGGACGCAAGACAATTTTCTACCGATTATGTTGCTTACGAAAATTATGTGAAAAGTAAAACTATACCTGATAAGGATATATACAGCGAAATAACCCTTGAATCTTTCAAAACAGCTAAAGAATTAAGAGCTAAATATGACAGCGTATTGTGGTTTGAGCATGTTGACGGCAAAACGTACTATTATGTTATAAAGGGTAAACTGAACGACCATTTTTATTGGACTGACGGGAGCGCCGAAACGCAAGATCCAGACTTTAAAATGGGACTGGTAAATCCTAGCCTAAAAGAAATCGTACCTGTTGAGTACAATCTTGTCCACAATGTAGGTGGAACAATTGATGGATTGATAGAGGTAGAAAAAGGTGGTAAAAGAGGATTTTACGATTTAGATGGAAAAAACATAGTTCCTGCCAGCTATGATCAAATTTTCCCTATAGTTGATGATGAAAACATAGCGTTACTTAGAAACAATGACGACTACTTTTATTTAAGAAAGGATCTTAGCATCACAGATAAAATAGCTGATTTTAAAATCACTAAAGAATTAGCTAAAATTAAAGCTCTTCATGATTCATATACTTTATCGGATAAAAGTTCTAAAAATATCATGGAATTTAATTCGCGCGAGGATTTTAACACAATGATCATTTCACCATCGTATCTAGTTGATCTTCAGATATTGCCTAGATTTTTGAACTTTCAAAATCCATTAAGGCACGCCCCTGCAGAACAAGAAGGTGAGGGTGAGGGCAGTATTTCGCTAGACATTAAGTTTGATGGCTCTAAAAAGGAAGAAAGTAATTGGTTTGAAAGTGCTTTTTACTCTGTTGTCGATGATTACCTGGGCGCCCGTTCTGGCTTGTATGAAACTAAAAAGCTTTTGGTTGTTGATAAAAAGCAAAATCGCATAATGGCATTCAATTACGATAGTTATTATGGCGGCGCAGAGGGGGGAGGAGCCCTATCTGGTATGTGCATTGAAAATAACTTTCACAGCATTAATGATACTTTATTTGAATTCAAAACGACATCGAATTTAGATCAGTACTTATTAAATGGGGAGCATTTATCAGAAGGTCCATATTATCATTATATGGGCATCCGGAATGGCACATTGGTTTCAATTCCTTGTGGAAGGATATTTGCTTGTGCAAAATTCGTAAAAATGGACGATTCGTATTTACAAGGTTGTTACGTGATTGATAACAAATCTTATGACCACGTGACACCTGAAATACTTTCCTATATAAAAAATGAGATTTTTGCATCTTACGGATATAAGTTTAAAAATGAAAAATGGAACGAGGTGTTTGAACATCGCTATGAGTATCATGTGGGTAACAATACTACAGTTGATGACTCGTTAACTTCTATTGAAAAATATAATATCAGTTGGATCAATAGCAAATTAAATCAACAAAAATCAAATACCCTCGCAGCGAAATGAGAATTGCTGTAAGACTGGTTTGGTATTTTGCATTTCTTTTGGTTGCTGTATTGTGCCTGGGTACATTGCTACAATATTCCAGTTTTAAACATAGAAGCGCTTTTTTAGAAATAAAACAAGTTGCGGTAAAAACAGGCTGGTACCTGCCGGCTTTTTATTGTCATATTATTGGCAGCAGTATTATTTTACTGGCCGGCTTTTTTCAGTTTTCAAAAAAGGTTTATAATAACAGGCCTTTACATAAGGCGTTGGGTAAGCTATATGTGTTCGGCGTTTTGTTTTTTGCTGCCCCGGGCGCGTACGTGATGACCTTGTTCATTAACCGGGGTAAATGGGTTTTTGCTTCCTTCTTTTTGCAAAACACGCTTTGGGTCATTTTTACCCTTTCTGCATGGATGCTGGTAAAAAATGGCCAGATTAACGAGCATGTTAAAATGATGCGCAGGAGCTACGCGCTGGCATTTGCTGCGGTAACCCTGCGCTTTTATATCTGGCTGTTCACCGTTTTTGGCAACGGCGTTGGCTTCGAAAATAATTACATTATCATCGCTTTCATTAGCTGGGTGCCTAACCTGCTGCTGGTGGAGGTGATAAATAGATGGGCACGAATTAACACGAATATTATCGAATTACACGAATTTCATTCACATTCGTGAAATTCGATAACATTCGAGCCAATTTGTGTTATTCTAGTTTAAGGCTGCTAATATCGTACTTACCGATGGTCGTTTTGTATAATCCTTAGCAAAATGTACATAAATGATCTTACCTGAACGGTCGATGACATAAGTTGCCGGTACGGGAAGCACATGATCGGAGTTGCCATTGTTGTTTTCAAGGTCAACCCCGTGGCTTTTAAGTTTCGCGAATAATTCCGGGTCAACAGTATAATTTACATCATAAGCCTTCATTATTTTGTAGCCTTTGTCCTGTATAATGGAAAATGACGCATGGGTTTTTTCAATGGTTTTATTAATATTTTCGCCAGTTTCGGGAGTTACACCAATAACATAGGCACCTTTTCCGGTTAGCAGTTCTAGGGAATCTTGTAACTGTTGTATGTGTTTGTTGCAATAAGGGCACCACTGCCCGCGGTAGAAAAATAACACAACAGCTTTGTGCGATTTAAGCAGCGCTTTCAAATCGAGTGCTTTTCCCGAATTATCTGTAGCTGTAAACCCAGGGGCTTCTGCACCCTTTTTAAGGCCTGTTTGTGCCATGGCGCTGATAGCAAGAAACATGAAGGCTATTATAACCAAATACTTTTTCATAATTTTCATAGACGTTAGTATTAAACTTTAAAAAAGGAAGGGGAAATTCCCCTCCCTCCAAAACAAACCAAACTCACATTTTACTCATTTTACCGCTCGTGTCCTTAGACGTCTTCTTTTTATCCTTCGACATCTTGTCCATTTTCTTTTTGTCCATTTTGTCCATCTTATCCATTTTCGTCATTTTACCGGTGTCGGCAACAGCTGCCGTTCTAGCAGTTGATGATAAATGGTTGATTGATTTTCCCTGAACATTGATTGTTAAGCAAATTGCAATGGCAGATGCGATAACTGTACCCGAAATAATTGATTCCATACTTTTTTTAGTTTTTGTTAACATTTCATCTTTAGTCGCCCCTGATAGAAAAACCTTACAAATGATTTCAATCTTTCTTGGTTTTTCCGGAAAACGCTCAAATGCCTTGTCAAAATTCTATTACTCACGGGCTTATCATGAAATATGGGTTAAAACACGGTATGAATTGAGAAAACAAAGCTTATATTTGTTAACCAAACGTTAATATGTAAACTTTAAATTGATAATTTTCAACCAAAGTGCCATCATACCTCATCACTTATTTCTGATCATAAATAAAAAAATATGAGCACCAGGCACAATTACTTGTTTAACCGGTTATCTATAAAGCAGCGCTTGCCTTTT
>DASXMZ010000197.1:0-7229 GCA_036495385.1 Mucilaginibacter sp.
CTATCTTTCCACCAGTAATGAAAACCACACCGATTACCATTACAGTTTTCTTAAAAACGTGATGAGCAAATCCATTTTATTAAGCAAAAGTGGTGAAAGGTTGAGGGCTGGTTTCTTTTACCTGATACACGAAGAAATTGAAAAAAGCAAAAACAACCAATTAAAAAGTTTTGGTAATTACTGATAACGTAATAAAAATTATATGGGCAAGGTTATAATAAAATTGCTGCCCTGGCCCGGTTTACTTTTTACTTTAATTGTTCCTCCAAGCGCTTCAACCTGCGTTTTTACCATAAATAAACCCATTCCTTTGCCTTCTACAGAAGTATCGAAACGTTTGTACAATCCAAACAGCATCTGGCTGTTTTTATGAAGGTCAATTCCTTTACCGTTATCCTTAAAACTTAATTCAATTTTATCGTTTAATTTGCGGCTTTTTATGGTAATTACCGGTGCAACGTTCAATTTACGGTACTTGATACTATTTGATATAAGATTATAGAAGATGCTGTAAAGATAGCTCCGTATAGTGAATATTGAATCGGCCTCCTTAAATGTGCATTTAAATTGGACGCGATCGCTTTCAGTAGTATCATGAATGCTCGTTTTAATCGCCTCTATAAGGTCATTAAAACTAACCATTTCATTTTTTTCGTTCAATGGCTTTCGCACCTGCAAAATCATATTCAAATCGGTAATAACCGTTTCTATATTACCTATTGCTATCGAAATCCTGTCAAGCATTTCTTGTTTTTCGGCTTGTTCAAGATCATCTTCTTTGAGCATATTTGATAGGCCGACAATGTTGGCTACAGGCGCCCTAAGGTTATGTGATATGATATAAGTAAACTGCTCAAGGTCGCTGTTGTGTTTAATAAGGTCAGCTGTTATTTTTTCACGTTCAAGGGCAATTAGTTTTTCTTTAGTAATATCATTATGCGTCAATATGAATCCACAATTTTTATTATCGCTGTTTTTCACAATAAGCCATCGAACATCAAACCATTTTGCAGATCCGTCTGCGTTAGGAAGACTTATTTCATAATTAACGATCGATTCGCGCTTAATCTTATTCAGCGTCTTTTTTATGAATACCCACCTTTCAGGAGTAAAATAGTGCTTTATTGAGGCATTTATCTTTAGCTGGATATTATTTTGTTCTTCTGAAAACTTTTGAGCCAGGGCATTAAAAGAGATAATTTTCATCTCACTGCTAAACAATACATAAGCCGAATCGGTATTTTCGAAAATAGTACGGAGGTTTGCTTCCGATTTTTTCAGCGCTTCTTCATTTAATTTACGCTGGGTTATATCAATTAGCATCGCCAGTGCGCCTCTATACTTTCCTGTCTCATCAAAAATGGGGTTTGTTGATATGTTGGCCCAAACATTCTTGCCACTTTTTGTAACGTACCGGAAATCCAGATTTTCTTTTACTCCTTGTCTTCTTCTTTCTATACATTGTATCGCATAGGCCTTACCCTCCTTATCTATAAAGTCATACAGTTTTTTCCCCATCATTTCTTGGGGAGAATACTCCAGTATATCACAGATCTTTTTGTTCACAAAATTTGTTTTTTCGTTTTCATCAATTGTCCATATCCCTTCCTGGGCTGTCTCAACAATTTGCCGGTAGCGGTACTCGCTTCTTCTGTGGTTCTCTTCTGCCTCTCTACGGTCGGTAATATCTCGCGTTATTCCATCAACTCTTACCAGTTTTCCCGTTTCATCCAGCCCGGGCACAATTTTGCTTTCAACCCAGCGGATTGCTTTATCCTTGCGGATGATGCGATAAGTATTATTTATTTGTCCGCCCAGGCGTAATATATTATTTTCATTCTCAACAATATGTTTGTCGTCCGGATGGATCAATCCAAACCAAAAAAGATGATCGGCAAGGAAATCAGCCGCTTGATAACCATATAATTTTTCACAACTTTTTGATATCTGTGTAACCCGTAAATTTATCATATCAACCGAGAAGAAAACGTCATCCATAGCGTCAAAAAATGCTATCAATTCCTTTTGCACTTCTTCCAGTTTTTGCGGCGTCGTGTGTGCCGTGTCGTTGTGGTTCTCATTAACAGGGCGTGGTAAAACCTGCCGTTGTTTAACTCTCTTTTGCGTACCGTCTTTCTTCAGCATTCTTGTTTATTGCTCGGGCCAATGTCGATTTTATCCTTATACGTAAGTAACAGGATAAATAGATATTTAGATATAATACTTACCGACAAAGTAAGATGTAAATAGTTTCTAATCAAAATATTATGGAGTTAAAAGTATTATAAACAAAGTTCATTTTTGCAGAATGATGGCCTTTTTATGTTAATTTCTCTACATAAACAACGCCGGATAAGATTTTTACCGTTTTTTTTGCAGCCGCAAATCTTAGAAGATAGAAAAAAAGGTTTCATTATACGGTGGGAGTAGAATGATCATTTAAAAAGCCAAATCATCAAAAGAAACGATTTCTTAACCCGGAAAGGGCTTTTTTATTTAGTTACTTTAGGTAAATTCGCAAAATGAAGATACAAGGGAAAATTTCTGAATAATCAAAAAGAAATTAATTGTTGTAAAGGGAATAAATAAATCATAACAACTATTCATTAATCTTATTTGATTATTAGTTAAATGAACAATAAAAGAATACTTTTAATAGGGCATAATTTTGCCCCAGAGCCAACCGGAATTGGAAAATATAGCGGGGAAATGATGGAATGGCTCACAAAAAAAGGAATCGATTGTACCGTAGTTACAACATATCCTTATTATCCTCATTGGAAAGTTCAGCAGCCGTACAAAAACGGATGGTATAAAAAAGAAATTGTTTCCTCGCCGGGATATGAGAAAAAGCTTACTGTTTACAGATGCCCGTTATATGTCCCCAAAAGCCTGAGCGGCGTAAACAGGATGCTGCACGATTTTTCGTTTCTGATTTCAATGTTTTTTGCCATAATTAAATTAATATTATTTAAAAAAAAATTTGACTACATCATCACCGTTGCCCCCCCATTTCATCTGAGTTACCTCTCTTTGTTTTATCGTATGCTAAAAGGGGGGAAATTGATATATCACGTTCAGGATCTGCAAATTGAGGCTGCACAGGAATCGGGATTACTCAAGGGGAATAAATTATTTAATTTATTGTACAGAGCGGAAAAAATTATACTTAACAGGTGCGACGTTATAAGCACTATTTCGCAAGGTATGATTAACAGGATACAATTGAAAGTTGACCGCAAGGTTTTATTTTTTCCAAATTGGGTGGAGACTTCAGTCTTTTTTCCGGTTGATAATAGATCCACACTAAAACAAAACTGGGGGTTTAGTGAAGATCAATTTGTTTGTCTTTACTCGGGAAGTATTGGCGAAAAACAAGGACTGGAGAACATTGTTTATGCCGCTGAAAGTTTAAAAGGCGATAAAAGAATACAATTTATTATTTGCGGTAGCGGGCCATATAAACCTAAATTGCAAGACCTCGTAATAGCGAAGGAATTAAAAAATATAACCTTCCTTCCTTTGCAGGACAAAAAAGATTTTAATAATTTTTTAAACATGGCCGACTTGCATTTAATTATACAAAAAGCTTTCATAGGCGATTTAGTCATGCCTTCAAAGTTACTTGCCATACTATCTGCAGGTGGCGTTAGCTTGGTTACCGCCGAAAAAAACACCTCTCTTCAGCTGTTAATTGAAAATTTTGACGCCGGCTTTGTGATACCACCGGATGATTATGTTAAACTGGCGGAAAGCATTCTACGAATTTCGGGGACTGTATATACAGAAAAACACGTTAACGCGCGGAAGTATGCATTGCGATATTTAAATATTGATAATGTAATGAGTCAATTTTTGGACGACATAGCGATCACGCCTGGCGAAAAAAAGGAAAATTCCAAATTTTCACTTGATTTGCAGCAATAACAGTTATATAAACTTATCAAAAATACCTGCTTAATCGTAATATAAATATACTTCGCTATTCTTCAGAAAGAATTCAGATTTTTTAACTATACTTTAAATTAAATTACTTATCATTTTAGAAAAATACATTTCAATTAAGTTAATAAAGGTTGAATATTAAGATTTTTTCCGTTATTTGTCTTTTTTTTTAATGATAATTTAAAAATAACGTATATTTAATGCCACATTCACCTATTTTAATAACCTTTGTTAAGATAAATATTATATTAAAAATATTATTTTAATGAGTTTATAGTTTTGAAAAGCAGTTTCCTATTAGTTGTTTTTGTTTTTTTTGCAGTAATACTGGATAACCAAAGCGCCTATTCGCAAAGTTTACCTGGAATTGCTTACGCTACGCCGCAAGTTTATATTGTTGATTCTACCATAACCCCGTTATCGCCAACTGCGTCAGCGGGAACAGTATTTCCGTTGACTTATAACGCACCCGCAACTTTTACTAAATACAGTACCCCGTTTAGCATAGCGATAGATGGATCAAACAATGTATATAGTACCAATAATTCAACAGGATATTTAACCAAATTCAATTCAGCCGGGACAGCTCTGTTTGCAGTAAATACCGGTGACATCCAGGCATCCGGGGTTGGGGTAGATCACTCAGGCAATGTTTACGTCTCTCAATTTTCTGCTAATAGCGTTCTAAAATATAATTCGGCCGGAACACTTTTAGCTGTGATGACAGGTTTCAGCGACCCGTACGGTATAGCCTTCGATGCACTAAATAATGTTTACATAGCAAATTATCTTTCAGGGAATATTCTAAAAATTGATTCAGGTACTACAAAAGTGTCGGTTTATTTAACTGGCTTTAACAAGCCTTACGGAATAGCTATTGATGGCTCAGGAAATATGTACGTGGGCGAACAAGTCCCAGGCGACGTAATAAAAGTCGCGGCAGGTACTTTAGCAAGGACTGTTTTTGCGACAGGTTTCAACAACCCACGCCATTTAAATAAAGACCAATATGGCAACATATACGTTGCTGATTATGGGAACAATGCTATTAAAGGAATTAGTCCTGGCGGTAAAGTTACCGCCATAATATCAACAGGTTTAGGTTCTCCCAGGCAGGCCGCTTTCGATTCCTCTGGCGACATATTTATCGCCAATTATGGAACCAATACCTTATTAAAATCAATACCATTAAATTACATAACAAGTTTTTCAATAACCCCGGCTTTACCTTCCGGATTGAGCTTTAATACGTCCAGTGGACAGATAACCGGCATGCCTGTTAAGCCCTTGCCCGCCACAACGTTTACTATAAAGGCAACCTATAACACCGGGGCAACCAGTAGCGCCTCACTTTCTATTGCAGTTAAATTACCCAATATTGCCGACCTGGCCAGCCTTGCGTTAAGCAGCGGCAGTTTAAACCCCAGTTTTGCGAGCGGCGCCCTGAATTATACTGCCAGCGTAACAAACAGTACAAGTAACATCACAGTAACACCTAAAGCAGTGGATTCGCTGGCAGCAGTAACAGTAAATGGCGTAAAGATAAGTTTTGGCGCGCAATCGGCGGCCCTGCCCCTAAACGTCGGAAATAACACAATTACAACAACTGTCACTGCCCAGGACGGCGTAACCCAAAAATCATACATAACGACAGTTAACAGATCGGCATTGTCAACGGCACTGGCTAACTTGTCTATCAGCAGCGGAAGCTTAAGCCCGGTATTTTCGAGCGGAAATGGAAATTACCTTGCAAGCGTAAGCAATAACGTTAATAGCATTACCCTCACGCCAACGGCAACTGACCCAACCGCAATTATAACGGTAAATGGAATAATCGTGCCCTCTGGTAACCCCTCTGCCAACCTGCCGGTAGTTGTTGGAGGTAATACGATAATAATAACAGTTACCGCGGCAAATGGAACCACCACGCAATCTTATTCGGTAACTGTTCTTAGAGCGGGATCATCAAACGCAGTTTTAAACCGGCTTCTTCTGAGTAGTGGTGGTTTAAGCCCATCGTTTTCAACAGCAACAGGGACTTATACTTCAAAAGTTTCAAATATAGTAACTGGTGTAACCGTAACGCCTTTTGCAAATGATACGACAGTCACAATAGCAGTAAACGGCATTACAGTTAACTCCGGAATAGCTTCAGATACTATTCCTCTTATCGTTGGCAATAATACAATCACAACAACAGTTACCGCTCAGGATGGAGTAACCATGCAATCTTATACAGTAACTATTATAAGGGCGTTATCAACGGATGCCTCCCTTTCAAACCTGTCAGCGAGTAGCGGTAACTTTAACCAGATTTTTTCGGGCAGTATAAAAAACTACACTCAGAGTGTGCCAAATAACGTAACAAGCGTTGCAATTACACCAATTACAACAGATAGCACGGCAACAGTGACCGTAAACGGTATGCCGCAGTTGTCAGGCACAAGCTCAGCCTTGCTGCCCTTAAATGTCGGCAATAACGCAATTGTAACCCAAGTGATTGCAGGAGACGGAATGACCAAACTAAACTATACTATAACAATAAATAGGGCACCTTCTTCAAACGCGGCCCTCGCCAATCTTGGTTTAAGCAGCGGTACCTTAAATACACCGCTTTTAGGCAGCACCTCGAGTTACACAGTAAATGTAGCAAATAGCGTAACTAGCTTCACTGTAAGTCCAACCGTTAGTGACGCCACAGCCAGAATAACTGTAAACGGTGCTCCACTTGCAAGTGGAGCCGCTTCTTCATCTATCGCTCTAAAGGTAGGCAATAACGTTATTACAACGGTAGTTATCGCGCAAGACAAAACGACAAAGAACACTTATATAATAACAGTAATCCGCGCGCCATCATCAAATGCAGGGTTATCAAGCCTGGCACTCAGTAACTGTATTTTAAGCCCTTCGTTTACAACCGGGACCACAGGTTATACGGCAGCCGTCAGCAACGCCGTCACTTCCCTAAGCGTCAAGCCGATGCTAAGTGATCCAACTGCAACAATAACAGCAAACGGTACCGCTCTTGCCAATGGGGCTCTATCGACACCAATTGGTCTCAAGGTGGGTAATAATATAATTACAACAGTGGTAACTGCTCAGGATAGAACCACAAAGCTTACCTATACCGTGACAGTAGTCAGGGCGCCATCATCAAACGCAGGTCTGGCAGGTCTGACCCTTAGCAGCGGTGGTTTAAGCCCGGCATTTGCAACTGGAAGTGGCTATTACAAGGCAAGTGTAATAAATGCCATTAACAGTGTGACTGTAACGCCAACCTTAAG
>DASXMZ010000198.1:0-4656 GCA_036495385.1 Mucilaginibacter sp.
GGATTGGCCATCGAAGTGAAGCCCTTGCCATTGGACACCAATATTTTATTACCCAATGTTTTAACATTGGTAGGATACCATCCCACAGGGATAAAACCTTTGCTATGACTGCTGCCCGGCTTGCTTACATCAAATACCGACAGGCAGTTATTATCGGCATTAGCGATGTACAACGTTT
The DNA here is from genome assembly GCA_036495385.1 of Mucilaginibacter sp. Taxonomy (GTDB): domain Bacteria; phylum Bacteroidota; class Bacteroidia; order Sphingobacteriales; family Sphingobacteriaceae; genus Mucilaginibacter. The sequence goes on from DASXMZ010000198.1 coordinate 179, forward strand.
TCTCATCTGCCGACAAAGCGAGCCCATTGGTAGTTGAACCTGTTAATGGTGTAGGATAAAGAGTGGCAGAAATCACCTCGAGTGTTTTATGCGATATGGTATTAATTACAGAAACAGTATTATCATTCGCGTTGGCCACAAATAAAACATTGCCTTTTTTATTTAAAAGTATTTCGTTGGGATGGTTACCGGTTTTAATACTGTTTATTGTGCCGGATGTAATGTTATAGCAGGCAACCTGCCCGGCTCCCCAAATAGAGATATATAATGTTTTCTCGTCGCGCGAAAGGATACAGCTATATGCCTCGGCCGCCAATTTAACTTTGTTTAATATTTTATGGCTGTTGGGGTCAGTAATATATAAGGCGCTGTCTTCCTTGGTAACTGTATATAAGCGGGTGCCGGCGTTATTAACAGCGATGCCGGTGGGACAAATTTTATTTTTGGGCCATGGAGCCCCTAACTTTATGGTATCGGCTTGACCTATTTTATTGTTTTGGATTTGAAAAGCCAGTATCCAATTATCATTACCGCCAGAGATATACAATTTTTTTTCATCATGACTAAAGGCCAGCCCGTACCATGATTTACCCACGATCTTTTCGTCAAGCTGTTTTTCATTTTTAGGGTCTATCAACTGAATAGATTGCGTACTCTCGCCATTATTTGTCACCGCCAAAAGACTACCCGAAGCAGAAATTTGCATATTTAAGGGCAAATCGCCTAAGGGTAAAGCGCCGCCCGCGGGACTAAGCTTCCATCCATTTGGTAATAATAGTTGTCCTGTTTTTTCCATTTTACCAGGTACTTGCGCCGATGATTGCAGGGTAATGCAGGCCGCAACTATAAAGAAAATCAATTTCGCTTTCATAGAATGGTAATAGTATAATTGTACTCAAAAATACGGATTGCTTTGACCCAAAGTGACGGTTAACAAAAACTTAATGTAGCGATATTGGTGAAAGAAAAATTGTAAATATCACAATTGTTGGCAACAGTATAGTATCTTTAAAATTTCGTAACTCTGTTAAATGAATATATTGCTGATTGAAGACGAACAAAAGATAGCAGCCTTTATTTGCAAAGGTCTTGAGGAGCATGGTTATAAACTCAAGACTGCAAAAGACGGTGCAACGGCGAAAGAACTGCTTCAGGCATCTGCTTTTGATTTGCTGATACTTGATGTGATGTTGCCGGATATAAACGGAATTGAGCTATGTCGTCAAGTCAGGCTTACTGATGACAGAACGCCTGTATTAATGCTGACAGCTCTTGACCAGGTGCAAAACAAAGTATCGGGACTAAAGGCGGGGGCCGATGATTATCTTGTTAAGCCCTTTCATTTTAGTGAATTGCTGGCTCGCATCGAGGCGCTATTACGAAGACAAAAAGTTAAGCCTACGGAAGATCATACGATTGTATTCGAAGATCTGAAATTAGATACGTGGAGTAATACTGCTGAAAGGGCAGGCAACCAAATTACATTAACAGCAAAGGAGTTTACTTTACTCGAATTATTTATGCGCCATCCTAACAAAGTTTTATCGCGCGAATATATCGCGGAAAAGGTATGGGATATAGGTTTCGATACCGGGACAAATTTTATCGATGTGTATGTGAATTATTTGCGAAAAAAAATTGAAAAGGGCTTTAAAGGCAAGTTGATACATACGGTAATAGGAATGGGTTATATTCTAAAAGGCGAAAATCACAAATGAAGATAAAAAATAGGCTATCGCTTTATTTCACTTGTCTGGGCGCACTTGTTTTGTTAATAGTGCAGGTCGTTATATGTATTACTTTTAATTCGCTTATTAAGGCCGAGTTTTATGGCCACTTGATGGACCGGGCAAATGTTGCAGCGAAATTATATCTTCAGGCTGATGAAATTTCTGCCGACTCTCTAAATCGCGTAAGGGAACAGTACCTGAGGCGTTTGCCTGATGAGGTCATACGTTTGTATGATGACAGAGATGCTGCGTCTTTTATAAAAGATAAAAACCAATTCTGGCCGTCTGCGGTAATTGATGCGGTGCGAAACCAAAAGCGAATGGGATTTTCTGAAGGAATTCGGCGCACTGTAGGCGTATATTATAAGGACAACCAAGGGAACTTTGTAATATTGGTTTCAGCCATTGATTTTCAAGGGAACAAAAGGCTAAAGGATCTCATAGCGAGTATGGCTATACTACTAGCCGGCGTTACGGTAGTATTATTTATTATTAGCAGATGGTTTGCACAAAAAGCATTGCAGCCTATTGATCAGGTAATTGACCAGATGCGGCTGGTAAGCAAAGGAAATCTAAGTTTAAGAGTTAACGAGGGTAACGGAAAAGACGAGATTAGTGTGTTGGCGCATAATTTTAATCAATTGCTGCATCACCTTGAAAATGCGTTTGAGTTACAAAAAACATTCGTTACCGATGCCTCGCACGAGTTAAGAACGCCAATTACTACAATTATAGGTGAAATTGAAATTGCCTTAAATAAAGTTCGCACAAATGCTGAATATGAACAGGTATTGCAATCAATATTGGCTGAAGCTGAACGCCTGAACGAAACTATTATCAGCTTGCTTGAAATGGCCAGCGTTGATGTAAATTACACACAATCGGCATTTAACCCGGTTGCTGTTGATGAATTAATATGGGAACTTAATGATTATTGGGCGGTAAAAGCAGGCAAAGGATTAGTTAACATAAATATACTCCATTTACCTGATGATTATGAAAAACTGCAATTGCTTGCCAATAAATCATTATTGACCGTTGCATTAAATAATATTATTGGCAATGCTTTAAAATTCTCTGGAAATAAACCCGTTCAGTGCACTTTACATGCTGACGAAGATTGCATCACCATTAAAGTTATCGATTCAGGAGTTGGTATAATGCCCGATGAAATTAAAAAGATTTTTGGATCTTTTTACCGTGGGACTAATGTAAAGGGCTATCAGGGCAGCGGGGTAGGTCTTTACGTAACTAACAAAATTATTAACCTTTTCAACGGTAAAATTACTGCCGACTCATCACCCGGAAAAGGTACTACAATGACAATCCAGTTTCAAAGCAAATTCTAATCTCATTCTAATCCGGTTTTAATTCAGCTCTAATCTGGGGCATCTAACTTTGTTATAAATAAAAATAGGTTTCAAAATTAGTTCCTGGTTATTATTTATTATGATGAATTTAGCAACAGCGCCCAATAAGTTGAGAGCACAGCAAAGCCGGCTGATCTTTGATGATACTTACAATGGCCGCGTTCCTGTAATGGAAACAACCGCATCTTCGGCGTTGGCCGATACGTTGAATGGTGGCACAGGTCCCGGACCAGATGAAAATCACAATGAGATATTTTATGTTGTAGACGGAGAAGTTGAAGTTAAATCTGAAATATTTCAGTATACCGCAAAAAAAGGTTCATACGTAATTATTACCCCAGGCCAGGATTTGAAAAGTTTAAAAAATAACACAAACAAAAAGGTGAGCCTTCTTTGGTTATAACAATTAACGCTCCCTGAATGATGTAAAAAAAATGTTGCGCGTTTAATAACATGTATTCTTTCTCTTGCAATTTTGTCACAATTATACCTCAGGTGTTGTTTATATAATACCGGATCGTTCTAAAGTAAATCTATATGACTTTTATATCCGGAGAAACCCCTGCAATAACAACCTCGTTAAGGGCAAATTCTAATCCCATTCTAATCTGCTTTTAATTTAGCTTTAATCATTAGTATATAACTTTGCCGGTCAATTAAAACAATGATTCAGAAATTTCTCCCTGCGTTTTTAATCGTACTATCCGTTGCTGCCGTAAAGAATGTTTATGCGCAAGGACAGGCAAGCGATACCCTTAAACTAACGATCAAACAAGCCGAAGACCAGTTTTTAAAAAACAACCTTCAGCTTATTATCCAGCGTTATAATATTGATAACGCCAGCGCCCAGGTTATTACCGCACGGTTATTTCCCAACCCTGATTTTAGTTTCAGCAATGGTATCTACGCCAGTCAAGTACCAAATGCATTTAGTGAGCAAACTTTTAACGTTTCACAGCTTTTTACAACGGCCGGTAAACGTAATAAGAATATACAACTTGCTAAAATAGGTGTGGAACAGGCAAAGTACCAATTCTTTGACTTGTTGCGGACGCTAAAATTTACGCTTAGAAGCGATTTCTATACGATATACTACCAGCGACAGTCGGCAAGCGTTTATGACCAGGAAATTAGCTCTCTCGCAAAAACCTTGTCAGCATATAAAGATCAATATGCCAAAGGCAATATAGCTGAAAAGGAATTACTTCGTATCCAGGCACAACTTTATTCATTGCAAGCCGAATACACTAGTCTTCAAATTGGCATTGATACCACCGAAAAGGAACTAAAGATGATGCTTCGGGTGCCGCCAACTACAACCGTCGAGCCAATGGTTACTAATGACATCACCGGGAAAGAAATTGTAAGTACTGTTCCG
>DASXMZ010000199.1:0-2234 GCA_036495385.1 Mucilaginibacter sp.
AAATCGGTGCAATCATATTTTCCTCTGACAGCTTCACTTTATGCTTTCCCATCAGCACAAATAATATTATTACAACAGCCAGCCCGGCAAAAAAATAAAGGCTTAGTATAAAGTTATAATACATCATAGCAAATAGCGTTATGGCAGATATAATTAAAGCTATTGCCGGAAATACCGGGTAAAAGGGCGAAATAAACGGCCGGGGTAAATGGGGCTCTTTTTTACGCAATGTAAACAAGCTGATCATGCTCATCATATACATTAAAACAGCGCCCATAACCGACATTACTATAATTTGATTTGTGGTACCCGTTAAAAGCGCAGCGAAACTAACAACGCCTCCCGCTATAATTCCCCAATGGGGTGTTTTAAATTTATGGCTTACGGCCGATAAAAACTTTGGCAAATAACCGCTCCGTGCCATAGCAAACACCTGCCGTGACGACGCCAGTATAGTACCATGAAAAGAAGCTATTAAACCGAAAAGGCCAATACTTGCGAATATTTTGGTAAGGTTGCTGGCTTGTCCTAAAGCAACGCTGATTGCCGCAGGCAGGGGATAATCAAGACCGCTGAGTTTACGCCAGTCGGTGATGCCGCCGGTAAATATCATCACCCCAAGGGCTAAAAAAACCAATGTTGCCAGGCTTGAAATGTACCCCTTTGGGATATTTCGTTTCGGATCTTTTACTTCCTCAGCAACCATAGCAACGCCTTCAATGGCGAGATAAAACCAAACCGCGTATGGTAAAGCGGCAAAAATTCCTGTCCAGCCAAACGGCATTGGATTACTTAAAAAAATATTCATTTTAAAATGCGGCGAAACTAGGCCCATAAAGAGCAATAATTCGGCGACCGCCAGTACGGTTATGAATATAGAAAACGTGGCCGATTCTTTTATCCCTAAAATATTAATACCTATAAATACTATGTTAAAAAACATTGCCGAGGTTAGCACAGGTATTGCGGGGTATAGGAAATGCAGGTATGCCCCTAAAGCAAAAGCTATTGCAGGCGTAGCAAAAAGAAAGTCAATGAGCGTAGCATAGCCAGCTATTAAACCACCAAACGGCCCCATCGCCCTGTAGGCATAAGCAAAAGCTCCCCCGGCATGAGGAATTGAGGTAGTCAATTCGGTATAACTGAATATAAAAGTAACGTACATAAGGGTTATCACTAATGTTGCAATAAGAAACCCGATTGTACCCGAAACCGCCCAACCAAGGTTCCAGCCAAAATATTCACCGGATATAACTAAACCCACCGCTATAGCCCACAGATGCACCGGTTTTAATACTCTTTTTAAATGTTCGGTATTTGCATTTGTCATAGGTGATACGGCAATTTATTACCGCCTTAAAATAGCGAAAGGTCAGGGTATTTCAAAATGCAGAAGTATTCATTTGTAAGATGCAAAACTGAGGGATTAACCTATCAAAAATTATTCGATTCATTTTCCGCAATTCTTTCACAAAATTTTGACTGGTAAAACTTTGCACACTTTGTGAATTGCTTAGTGTATTTTGTAGTGAACTTAAACACAGGCCGATAAGTTATGTGCGAAGCACACAATGGCGGAAAGTTATTTTGTTTGCGATTTAGCTGACGGTCTTTTGATAAAATCTCTTATTTTTCTACATTTTAATTACAAATCATTAAAACAGCTTTGCATTTGGCATGTTCATTGTATTAACAAATCGGTAATATTTAACAAATCGGTAATACTAATATTACACAAACATGTTGCAAATAACTGTACCTTCAACCGGCCCGTCGCAGCTCACTTTCTCGATCTTTGAACGCCTTGGCTTACCAGCCCCGCCAAATGGGGTCGATGCTGAAGTCAACGATTCCCTTGTATTGAAGTTTGAGGACGAAGGTGAAGCTATTTCTTATGCCAATAAGCTGGAAGATATGTCAAATAACACTAATGATAAGGACACTCCCTGGTACAGGGCAGTTGGCGATATTATTGTGGCCATCCGAAATGATAGATTTATTCAGAGTTACTAAAATTTCATAATATGTTACGTATAAGTATACCTCCAACAACCAAAAGTCCGATAACTTTCGCCGACTTTATTAATTATCATCTTCCAATACCATCGAAGGGCCTGAAAGCGAATAACAAGGATACTGTTTTGCTTTTTGATAATGAATACGAAGCTGTGGTTTACGCCGACCAGTTGGAAGAAATTGTGACAACGATAAGCAAGAGCTCTCCTTTGAGAAAT
>DASXMZ010000200.1:0-8648 GCA_036495385.1 Mucilaginibacter sp.
AAAAGTTAACGCCATTTTTCGACACCAGCTCGCGCAGGCTTGCTCCCTGGGTAATCTCTACACTTGTATTAATACCAACGCGCTCCAGTTGTCCCTGTACATATTCTATCAAGTTGCGGTAACCAACGGTAGTATGCAGCACAATTTCGCATAAACCCTTGCCATCCGGGTAACCGGCTTCTTTTAACAGTTGCCGGGCCTTGTCTGGATTATAACTATACCCATGAACTTCTTTTGCATCGAAACCCGGCATGCCCAGCGGTATAAAGCCGGCAGTACCCGGGGTACCCATGTTATTGCGCAGGTATTTGATCATTTTTTGTTTATCGATGGCATAGTTAATCGCCTGCCGGATTTTCAAATGACGTAACGGCGAATTTTTAACAATAGCCAAACTGCTGTCAACCAGCATACCCAGGTATATGGTATTCAAATACGGGCCGGTATTTAAAATAAATTTGCCTTTATATTTCGTTGTAACTGTGCCTGATTTGGTCAGGATATCATCGCGGTAACTGCCGTCAATGTCATTCAAAAAGTCAAGTTTCTTGCTGATAAACGCCATAAATGCAGTTTGCTTATCGCCGATAAAGGTGACGCGTATGGCATCAAGGTGGGGCAAGGGGCTGCCATCTTTATCTTTCTCCCAGTACTTCTCATTCTTAAGCAAAACCAAAACTTCACCTTCTTTCCAGTACTTAAATTTAAACGGGCCGGTGCCAACGGGATGCTGGCGGAAATCTTTCCCGTAATGTTCAACCACTTCGCCTGGCACCACCGCACAATACTGCGCAGTGAGCATACTTAAAAAAGGCGGAAACGGTTGTTTAAGCCTGATTTGAAAAGTAGAATCATCCACCGCTGTAAACGCATTCTTCTTGTCTATTTTATCGTTAAATATCCATGAGCCGGACGAGGCAACCGTTGGGTCCACCAGCCGGCAAAAGCTGTATACAAAGTCGGCTGCAACAACTTTGCGGCCTTTGCCATTTTTAAAAAGAGGATCGTCCTGGAAATGAACGTCATTGCGGAGATGAAAAGTGTACAATTTGCCATCTGGCGATATTTCCCAGCTTTTGGCAATACAAGGCCTGGCTTTAAGGCTGTCGTCAATTTGCACTAATCCGTTGTAAACCTGGTTATCCATCCAAAGCGTGTACAGGTTACGTGCAAAAGCGGGATCGAGGGAACTCAGCCCTTCATCCAGGTTAATATTAAAGATTGTTTTTTTTGAGTTTGCCTGATCCGGGCTGCAGGAGAAGAACTGAAAAATAAATATAAAAATCAAAAAAAGGCCTGTTTTGTTCATTTACGCTAATATCGGGATATTAAAGCAAAAACTTAAACGTGAGAAAATTATAACCAAAAACTGATATTTCTCGTAACACTCCACGTAGCTGCTGCAATTGCAAAAAGTAAATATTTCTGCTGACCAGTCAAATAAATATCATGGTACAAAAAATGAAATTTCTCTGCTTTTTTATGCTATCAATCCTGGCATTTAACGCTGGGTATAGCCAAACAGTGCCGTTTGATACAGTACGGGATCGGGCTGAAGCTCAATTTAGACCCGATGTAGAAAAACCTGATTATAATGTGGCAATAAACGACTTAAAAAAAGTACTGACCCTGAACTCCAGGGATGCAGAAACACATTACTTTTTAGGCTATGCTTATAGCCGTCTTAACTCGGGCGATGCGTCAAACATACCAAAAATGAAAAAGCCTTTGGTGCTAAAAGCAAGCGCTGAATTGGAAAAAGTAATTTCGTTATCGCCTATTTACGAAGGAAAAATTATCACACTTGATCCCTATTCAAAATTAACCTCTGAATGGGGGACAATGGCATGGGCCTATGAAGTAAATAAAAAACCTGATTCTGCCGCCTGGGCTTTTGAACAGGGTAAAAAAAGAGGCGGTTTTGATGACTTTATTTTGGCAATAAACAGGGGGATATTATCCTCGTGCAGTGAAAATTCTATACTTATTACTTCGGGCGATAATTATACTTTTCCGCTTCATTACTTACAATTTGTTGAAAAATTTCGTACAGATGTGACTGTGGTCGATGTTAGCATGATCAACACCGAATGGTATCCGAAATATATTGAACGTACTACTTCATTAAAGTTCGGCATAAGTGAACCTGCTTTGGATACTTTGGACTATGTTGCATGGAATGATACCACCATTTCTATCCCCGTTAACCAAACCGGAAAAACATTTTCATGGGTATTAAAACCTACTTACCAGGAACACTACATTTTAAGGGGCGACCGTCTTTTTTTGAGTTTGCTAAAGGAAAATCAGTTTAAAAGGGACGTGTTTTTCACCAAAGGATTTGTTGCCGACGAGCAATTGAATTTGAGCGAGAATTTATTGAAGTACGCACTGGTCGACAAAATAAATGCTCAGAAAGCCGAGCCTCAACCCAATAATGAATACATCGCTGATATGCAAAAATTAACATCCACGTTTAAACCTGTAAATCCATTCAGTCCGGATGAATTAACGCATATCGACGATTTAAGATGGGATATCATGAACAAAATGGAAGCACTAAAGGTAAATGATTCAAATAATACGTTAGTAAGGCTGCATAAAATATTAACCGACTACTTGTCAGTTAAAGATTTTCCATGCTACTCAGATGATGTAAAAAAAGACCTGGAAAGTTTCGGGATCAATCAGCTGTAATTCTGAGGTAGGATTTATTCAAGGCGCTTTATCTTTTTCGGCTTTTTTGATACCGTTGATGATGTCCATTACAAGTTGCTTGTTTTGCCCAAATAGATCAACGCCTGATTTGCCAACGGGATCATAAATGCTGTTTATTAACACTCTATTTCTGTCAAAAAGTATAGTAATTTGTTTGCATTTAGTCCACAGAGAATAACCATTATTGGTTTTGGCGACAAATATGTTGCCTTCAGAAAAAATGATAAGACATTCTAATTCTTCCTCAATCTTTTTAATAAACTTGAATAATTCATCCCTGGTCAATCTTGTTTCTGCTATCTGGAACTTTAAACCTATTTGCTGATACCTATAAAGCAGTAAGCCTAAAATACCTAAAATAATACTTACCCAAATTAAAGACATATCAGGATTTGCCGAGTTGGCGAAAACGTAGATGGATGAAAGAGCTATTGCTATAAAAAACAAAAAGCCGGCTAAAAAGAAATAAGAGAGTTTGCCCCACGCGTTTAATTGTAGCTTGCCGGTTTCTATTGATCTGTTGTATTCTTCTTGAGTCATGATAAGATTTTCCTTTTAAAATTAAATAATTTAAATGGATTATTTATGACGTCCAAGAAGGTTCAAAAAACATTTTCAAATTTTCAAATCAACGAATCTTCAAATTAAACAATCTTACTATTCACTAAAGCAATTATTTCCTGCTCCAGTGCAATGGCCTGTTGTTCAAGTTCGTAACCTTGCTTTAATATAGCTCCGGTAAAGTCTTTGTCTTTATACCCCTGGGCATTGATCTTTACATTCATAAACGCGCCTATAACGGCACTTCTGGCACATAGAGCCGCAACTCCCGCATCACTAATGGAATTAGGGTTACCTGTTTCGGCCATAGCTTTTATAACGGTCATACAGCCATGGGCAGCCTGCATCACTTTAAAAGGGATTTCAATGGCGTATTTAGTGGCAGCCTGTATGGCTTGTTCCCGTGCGGATTTTTCTTCATTGGTCGACTTTGGCAAACCGAAAGCTTCCATTATTTTATTGAATGCCGCGGTATCCAGATCCACCAGCCGGATCAGTTCATCTTTATATTGCTGACCTTTTTCGGCCCAGTTGCTAAATTCTTCCCACCGGCTATCCCAACCTTTTTTGTGTGCCGACAGGTTAGCCACCATTGCCGCCAAGGAAGCACCTAATGTACCCATGTAAGCAGATATGGAGCCGCCACCCGGCGCCGGACTCTCACTCGCGGTTTCATCGGCAAAATCAATAAGGCTCATTGATGCCAGTTTAGATGTCGCCTTGTCATTAAGCAGGTATTCTATAATGCGCTCCTCCGGGTTAAAAGGTGATAGCTCCGAAAGTCCCATCGATAGGATTGCTATTCGTACCAGTTCCTTTTCGCTCACCCCAACCGAACGCTGCTGTTTAAGCAGGAAGTACTTACCAGCATCGAGCATTGCTTTCAAAGGGATCAATCCCACCAGTTCGCTGCCGGTTACACGCATGCCACGCTCCGCTGCCTTGGTGCAGACTTCGTCGAAAGCCACATGCATTGGGGTTATCTCAATATTGGTGAGGTTCATGGATATTTGGGCTATGCCATATTCCTCAATATACCAGCCTATAGCTTTAACGGCCTTTAATGATCCTGGAATGGACTTCGGCTTGCCATTTTCATCGGTAATTATTTTGCCACTTACCGGGTCGCCTTCGCGCAAAACGCGCCCTGCTTCCCTCACGTCAAAGGCGACAGAATTTGCCCTGCGCGTAGAAGTTGTATTAAGGTTAACGTTATAAGCTATTAAAAAATCCCTCGCGCCTATCACAGTTGCGCCACGTTTGGCATCAAATTCGGCCGGACCAAAATCAGGTTTCCATTCCGGCAATTTTATCTTCTTAAAGAAACCCTCATATTCGCCAGCCCTTATCACCGACAAGTTATTACGGCTCTTATCAGGCTGTGCATACTCATACAGATAAGCCGGGATATGTAACTCCTCTCCCACCCGTTTGGCCAGTTTCCTGGCATATTCAGCAGTTTCTTCCATGCTGATATTGGCAATAGGTATCAGCGGACAAACATCTGTAGCGCCCATCCGGGGATGTTCCCCTTTGTGCTTGCTCATGTCAATCAGTTCACCGGCTTTTTTAATTGCCAAAAAGGCTGCCGCTATAACTTTTCCGGGTTCACCCACAAAAGTTACCACCGTGCGGTTAGTTGCCTTACCGGGATCAACGTTGAGTAATCTTACACCTTCAACTGATTCTATTTCATTGGTGATCTGCCTGATTATATCGAGGTTTACCCCTTCACTAAAATTTGGTACGCATTCTATAAGTTGTTGCATGGAGATTGTATGTTAGTCCGGAAGTCGGTAAAGTCCGACGTCTAAAAGCTAAAAAACTATGTCATTGCGAGGTACGAAGCAATCTCGTCGAACTGCACTAACGCCAACGCAGGGCTCAGGGATTGCTTCGTGCCTCGCAATGACAAATTTATTATTTTGTATATTGCAAAAACAGCTTCTAATTTTCAAATGTACAGTAATCAGCGAAATCATAAAAATCCATTAAATCAGCGGTCTAAGTTTCCCCTGGTTGTACAATATTTCCCGGTAATCGCTACAAGGATATGCCTGCATATCCGCGCGCATGCCTACTTTTAATGTACCCCGGTCAATTAAGTTTAAGGCTTTTGCTGCGTGTGAAGTTAAAGCTGCAAAAACCTCCGCAGTGGTTAACTTCTCTGCCGCACCCATTACCGCGGCTTGCATCAGTAAATCGCCCATCGGCGCCGAGCCCGGGTTCCAGTCACTGGCAATGGCAAGGCACGCGCCGGCATCCAATAGTTTGCGGGCGGGGGCATAGGGCATACCTAAACCTAAGGAAGCTCCCGGCAATACCACGGCTACCGTTTCGAAATCAGCCAGCATTTTTATTTCTGCCTCTTTACTCGCCTCCAAATGATCTGCTGAAACCGCCCCGACCTTTATTGCAACAGCACTGCCGCCCGTTGTAAACTGATCTGCATGAACAGTTACGTCGAAACCCATTTGTTTGGCTTTGGTGAGATAGGTGAAAGCATTATCTATATTAAATGCGCTTTCCTCAATAAATATATCAACCCGGTTTGCTAACCTTTCCCTTTTTACTACCGGGAGCAACTCGTCCAAAACAAATTGCAGGTATTCCGATTGTGTCCCGCCAAAATCCTTTGGCACCATATGCGCTGCAAGGCAGGTGGCGATTAGGTTAGCTTTAGTTTTGGATTGGACGGCCTTTATGGCCCTTAGTTGTTTTAGTTCCTCTTCAACAGATAAGCCATAACCGCTTTTAATTTCGATTGTAGTTACGCCTTCAGATAAATGGCGTCCTACTCTTTGAAGTAATGACGACGTAAGCAAATTTTCATCGGCAATGCGGGTTTGCGTTACGGTATCCCAAATACCACCACCGGCTTTGGCTATTTCAAGATATGATTTTCCCTGCAACCGCATGGCATAATCCCTTGCCCGGTTACCGGCGAAACAAATATGGGTGTGGCAATCTATAAAACCCGGTAGTAAAACATGGTTTCCTTCAATTTCTCCAACTTGTATTGATGGATTTTCTTTGCGCAGATTCCCAAAATCGCCCACAGCCACAATCAAGTCATTCTCTATCAATATCCCGCCATTGGTAATAATCTGCAACTGATCATCTTTCAACGCGCCCTTCAAAGGCAAGCCTGTTAATGGTAAAATTTGAGTGAAAGGGCCGATTAGTTTTTTCATCAGTTTATTGCATCCCGAAAATTGAAAATGCAGGAGGAAATGTTAGGTCGGGCTTACCTATTTATGGGTATCCGAAAAAAGTGTTTAATCTATCTCAGCCTGTCCGCCGATTTTACAAGTTTTTCATCTCTTTGTATAGCCTTCGTAGCAAGGATAATAAACACAATATTTATCGAGGTAAGGAACAGCCCTATGCCCCAGTTATGCGTGTCTATTTGTGTGCCACCCATTACTTCTTTTACTATCTGGGCCATCCAATAACTATAACCTATAATTAGCAGTATGGCAACATAGCACAGCATTAATTGCCGCCTCCGATTTTTGTACAACAGAATTAAAAACAACGGAACTATAGCCATTACAATTGTCGCGGCAGTAAGAGCAGTAAAAAACTGGGTATGTACCGGCTGTCCGCTAACATTCTGGAAAACACCAATAACCGTTATACTCTCTGGTGTGTTATTTACATAAACGTTATGCACCAACGGAAACAGGAACAAGGCAAGGATGGCCAAACTTGCAAGCAACAGGTAAATGCTTTGTATTCGTTGTAACATATTTCTTTATTATATCAACAAAGATATAATTGTTTTAGAGATTGCAAGACGACTTTATTTTCCTAAAAAAAACACTTATTGTTAATAGTTTGTACATTTAGTTAATATTTAACCCCGAGATTAACTATCATGAGCAAGCCTCTATCTTCCTTGCACCCAAAAGATGTAGTATTAGATGACCTGTTGCTAAAAAGGACGTTCCTCGAGCACCTGAACTATATTTATTTTGGCAAACAGCACCTTATTAAATTCTTCAACGAAGTTAAGGAACTGGCTACTTTAAATGTTTTAAAATTGGCTATCCAGGAAGTAAACGACGAAACGGAAGATCAACAGCAGCAATTGGATAAAATATATAATTCCATAGGCGAAAGTCCGTCCAAAACAAATACATTAAGTTTAAAAGCTACCACCCTCGAAGCCTATCTCGCTGCAATAAAAACAGGCAAAACGCCGCTTGAACGCGATGTATTTATCCTTTTTTATTTACAGCAGATTGAAGGTATAGAAATTATCTATTTCAAAGTTTTAAAGAATCTTGCTAAGGCAATCGGGTACAGCAACAGTTTTCTCGATCAGCCATTTGACCTCGCTGTTGAAAACAAGGTGATGTTTGAAGCCATTTATAAGGAGTATATCACGTGAGGAGGTTGGAATGTTGTAACGTTGACTCAGCAGATTAAGCCTCCCGTTTCGTAAACCACAAAAAAACTTTGCAACTTTACAACTTTTCAACCTTACAACATTTCAACATTGCCCAAACAACGCTATTTTATTGAGCTTTCATTTGATGGTGCCCGCTATCATGGCTGGCAGATACAGCCGAATGCTGTTACCGTTCAGGAAATATTGAATAAAAGCTTATCCGTTATTTTACGCGAACAGATTGAAACTACGGGATGTGGGCGTACCGACACAGGCGTACATGCAACTGAGTTTTTTGCACATTTTGAAATGGAGAGATACACTGACCATCGACTCTGGACCATAGACGAAATAGATAATGTTGTTAGAAGCATAAATGCTATTCTCCCAAAAGATATCGCTGTAAAAAGAATTTTTCCTGTTGCCAGTGATGCACATGCCAGGTTCGATGCTGTTTTACGTTCGTATGAGTATCATATTCATTTCAGTAAGGATCCGTTTAAAAATGGTTATTCCTGGCAACTGCGCGATAAACCTGATTTTGAGCTGATGAATAAGGCGGCCAAAATTATTATGGAATACACTGATTTTGGCTGTTTCAGTAAATCGAACACGCAGGTTAAAACCAATATCTGTAAAATAAGTAAAGCTGAGTGGGTAGCGTGCGATGACGGCATTGTTTTCCATATCTCGGCCGACCGTTTTCTGCGCAACATGGTAAGGGCGATTGTAGGAACACTGTTGATGGTTGGAAGACTTGAAATTGCACCCGTCGATGTACGCGGAATCATCGAAAGTAAGAACCGCAGTAACGCAGGGATGTCTGTTCCAGCTTGTGGCTTGTATCTGACGGAAGTAAAATATGAGCCCGCTAGCCCCCTAAAGGGGGAATAAATTAATTAATTTTTAAGTAATTTTGACTGTCAGTGAGCACCGATAAAAATAACAATTCGAACACTCCTCCGCCAGCTGG
>DASXMZ010000201.1:0-11174 GCA_036495385.1 Mucilaginibacter sp.
ATTTCCAGCCCTTTATAGTCATAGAAATACAATTTCACATTTGCCGCATTTTTTCCAAATTCATTAAAAATTTTTATCCTGACATGGCGCCGCATAACGGGACGGTCGCCATAGTAAGTTAATACGCCTTTATCAAATAGCACCTCGGCATTAGCATCTTTTTCGAAATCGCATGATTTCATTTCAAGATCTTCCTTATCAACTTTTCCAAATGGCTGAATTGGGGAGGTCGGTGACGCTGTGGAATTCTTTTGTGCTTTAGCTGAAATGGTAAATAATACCACGAAAAATAATGCGATAAGTTTTTTCAATGTGTTAGGTTTAATCGTCCCAAATATAGTAAAAAACTAATTCTGTAAAATATTACATCTTTTTTAGTACGACCTGCTCATTAAACAACTCGAACATTTTTTTGTAGAAGTCATGTATAGCCTGGTACTCTTCTCTTGGAAATTGCGATTTTTTATAGTTAACAGTATAACGTATATTAATAATGCCGTTTTCCTCAAACACAAAACGTCTGAAAATAATGCCATTATCAGGCATTCGTACGCTTATGGATTTTGGTAAAATCTCGGTTTTATACCCTGGTGGTATCTTATATCGTCCATTGATGGAATAGTTATAAAGGCAACCAAAATCAATATCGGATATCCGGGCTTCGCTTAAAAAAGGGTTAGTTTTAAAACCTGAAAATATATTAGTGTTAAAATACACGTAACCGCCGTCAGGCTCTGCCAGTTCATGTTTAAATTCAAATTTTTCTATCAACGGCAATGTATCATTTTCGGCATTTTCAAGCTTCAATGAGGTTATCGTCATGTCTGAATTCTCATGCTGTATCTGATTCAAGTACTCCTTTTCGCCCAAATTTTCGTAGGTTTTCAGAAATTTTTCTCTGCCATAAGCGGAAGTACTTACCTTGATATTTCCCTCTAATTTTCCGCTTGCGCTAATTTCACCTTCTATCTGGACAGCCTCATTTTCAGTCACATTTTTAATTTGGAACATGCCAAATTTCCTATTGTCAACATCAATTGAAAACGAATTCAGACCAGCGACATCAACAGGAACGTTATCAAAGGTATTGTATGGGCTGGAGGCATCGAGCAGGTAATATTTTGTAGAATCGATCGGATAATAAAGAACGGTTTTATTGAAGCCCGTTGTAGACGGATAATATGGATTAATCCGCCCATGATCGCGGGTACTTAATACTAATAAGTGAGGACTAACATTTGCGGATTTAAGTAAATTATATAATATCAAATTTATTTCTGTAGAGTTTCCAACTTTTTTATCCCATGCTTTCTTAATCCCGCCAACTGTGAACCAACGATTCGATTTATCCCATTTTATTGATTTTTTGACAGTATTAAAGATATATGCTATTTTCTCATCATTAGTTTTTAATGCTTTAGCCGTCGAAATAATTATATCTTTATTACTCAGCCTGCTATCCAATTGCTGGCCAAAATCTTCGTCAAAAAGCAGCTCATTACCCACTGTTGCCCATGTAGCGCGCACGTGATGGGGCTTAAATAGCAGGCATTGCTGATAGTCTTCGGGATAACCCATGTACGGCTCATCGTGGTAGGACTTTACATTTGTCATCGCCCATACACGCTTGCTCCCTGCACCAAAATCAACGGCTGTTGTGGTATCCTTTGACATTTGCTGATATACCCTTCTGTAACCGTCAATTAAATAATTCTTGTCAAAACTGCCATCAAATTCGCTATAACGTGTTGGGATAGAAGAATTAAAAAACCAATCAGGATAGTTGTAGGGGTAAGGTGTTATTAATGAGTACTTAAATTCGATTACGGAACCAGCTTTTACATTGGGGAATGTAAAAACTATCGCTTTCCTGTATTTGTCAATACTTTCTGTATATATCAGTTTTTCGTCAACACTGACATATTCAACCGATTTATTGTTAAGGTTAATTGTTTCCGCTTCAATATTTTTAATTACTTCATCCCGGTTTTTTCCCAAAAACTCTATGCGGATATTCGCTTCCTTTTTCCCATTGTCGTTAAAAATTTTTATTCTTTTATGCCTTTGCATAACTATAGAAGTGTATTCGTAGGTTACGACAGCTTTATCAAAAAGCACTTCGGCGCCAGCATCTTTCTCAAAATCACAAGAAGCCATTTCAAGGTCTCCAATATCAATCTGCCCATAAAGTTGGGTTGTTGGGATTGAAGGCTGTGCTTTGATTGAAAGGGTAAATACCCCGACAAGTAAAAGCGTATAAAACTTGTTCATTGCATAAGGGTTTGAGTCGGTCGAATATATTAAAAAATCAATTGTATAAAATATTATATCTTTTTCAATACGATTGGCTCATTTAGCATTTCGTACATTTTTTTATAGAAATCGCGTATAGCCGGATACTCATCCGCTTTATATAAGCGTCTTTTATAGTCAATTACATAACGAATGATTATCGCTCCATCTTCTTCAGCTGCAAAACGTTTAAAAGCAATACCCTTATCAGGCATTTGCATGCTAACTGACTTTGGTATAGCATCCACTTTATACCCGGCAGGAACTTTAAATCTCTCATTTATAGAATAACTGTAAAGACAGCCAAAGTCTATATTTGATACGCGAGTTTCACTTAAAAACGGATTCGTCTCAAAGCCGGTAAATACGTTGGGATTAAAATATATGTAGTCGCCATCGGGTTCGGTAGAATTATATTTAAATTCAAAGTCCTGAATTAAAGGCAATGTATCGTTCTCTATATTTTCAAGTTTTATCGACGTTATTTTTAACCCCTTATTTTTATCCTGTATTTTATCTACGTATTTTTTTTCACCCAAATCGCGATATAGTTTTAGATATTTTTCCCGGCTGTACGTAGAACCGCTGATCTGGGTGTTTCCCTCTAATTTCCCATCGGCGCCGATGCTCCCATTTATCAGGGCCACTTCTCTCACCGACCCGTTTTTTAATGTGAACACCCCAAATTTTTTATTATCCGCATCGATGGATAATACGTTCAAACCAATGAGGTCCAGAGGAATAATATTGTAAACATTATAGGGATTTGAAGCATCAAGAACATAATAGTTATTTGTATCTATAGGACAATAAACCACCGTTCTGTTAAGATTTGATGCACTTGCATATGCACTATCTATCTTGCCATTATCACGAGTACTAAACGTCATTAAAGAAGTTTTAACATTAACCGACTTAAGCAGATGATAAAGTATCAAGTTAATTTCTGTCGAATTTCCCGTTTTTTTATCCCATGCCTTCTTGACTCCGTCAATGGTATACCAATAATCTTCTTTGTTCCACTTCATCAAGTTTTTAACAGTGTTAAAAACGTACGCTATTTTTTCATCATCCGTTTTTAATGCATTCGCCTTCTTAATAACTTCATCTTCTTTGTTCAGTGATTTTTTTAATTGCTGGCCAAAGTCTTCATCCTCCAGCATATTATTGCCAATTTTTTCCCATGTCCGGCCAAAACGAAAAGTTTTTACTAATATACATTGAAGATAATCCTCCGGGTAGTCCATATATGGCTCGGTTTTATACGACTTTATGTTTGATAAAGCCCATATATGTCTGGTGCCTGAGCCCTTTAGTCTCATTGTAGTATCCTTAACCGTTGGTTGATATGTCTTTCTAAAAAAATCGAACCAGTAGTCGCCGCTAAAACCTGCAGCAAATTCACTGTAACGAGATGGTATTGAAGATTGAAAAACCCACTCGGGATAATTATATGGATATGGCGTGGTAAACGTATATTTATATTCAATTACAGAGCCCGCTTTTACATTGGGAAACGTAAATATGATCGCTTTTTTATCCTTATCTGTTACTTCGGTGTATATAAGTTTCTTATCGACACTGGTACATGTTATAGAGTTGTCAATTAAATTAATTGTTTCTGCTTCAACGTCTGATATTACTTCATCGCGGTGGGCGCCATAAAATTCAATTCGAATATTTGCCTGGTCTTTGCCATTATCATTAAAAATTTTTATCCGTTTATGCCTTTCCATTAATATTGTAGAGGATTTATAGGCGACAACCGCCTTGTCAAAAAGCACTTCGGCATTGGCATCTTTTTCAAAATCACATGAAGTCATTTTTAAATCGGCGGTATCTACTGCCCCGTAAGGCATGACTTGTGCGGCGGCCTTGAACGACAGGATATTTAGTAAGATCAGAAGAAGTGATAAGTTTTTCAATCGGTTTAAATTGGTTCGTCTAAAATATAAAATAGAATCATCAATTAGTAATTAAACCAATTGAAAGCTGCAATGTCATAACAATAACATGAACAGCGATACACAGTTGAAGCATTTATACGCCCGGGCGGGCTTTGGGTTGCGCTTTGATGACGCGAAAGCGTTGGGCAATATTTCTATAAAGCATGCCGTAAAAGAATTGCTCAAGCCTTCAGAAGTGGCGCCGATTAATGTTATTCAGAACGTAACCGATTATAAGGCTGTAATGAAAAGCGATACGGCTGCCCGTAAAATGCTCATCCAACAGCAAAAGCAGGAGGAGAAAGACCTTAACCTCACCTGGATAAATCAAATGAGCACCACCGACGCTCCTTTACAGGAAAAAATGACTTTGTTTTGGCATAATCATTTCGCCTGCCGTTCCAGTAGTGCTTTGTTTGCACAACAATTGAATAACATCCAGCGCACAAACGCATTGGGCAATTTCCGCACTTTACTGCTCGAAGTTTCCAAATCGCCCGCTATGCTGCAGTTTTTAAATAATCAGCAAAATCATAAAGGACACCCTAACGAAAATTTCGCGCGCGAATTAATGGAACTGTTTACGATTGGAAGGGGTAACTATACCGAAAGTGATGTTAAGGAATCGGCACGGTCATTTACCGGCTGGGGATTTAACAAAGATGGCG
Organism: Mucilaginibacter sp.; assembly: GCA_036495385.1. Classification (GTDB taxonomy): domain Bacteria; phylum Bacteroidota; class Bacteroidia; order Sphingobacteriales; family Sphingobacteriaceae; genus Mucilaginibacter. The sequence goes on from DASXMZ010000201.1 coordinate 4,907, forward strand.
AGTTTATAAACCGGCCCTTTTTGCACGATGACGGGCAGAAAACTTTCCTGGGCAAAACCGATAATTTTAACGGAGAAGATATAATTAACACACTGCTGGAGAAAAAAGAGACCGCCCATTTTATCAGCAATAAACTATATAAGTACCTGGTAAATGAAATTCCGGACGCTGATCACGTGAACGCCATGGCGGATGTGTTTTATAATGCCGGTTATGAAATAAAACCTTTGCTGGAACATGTTTTTACCGCCAATTGGTTTTATGATGAAAAAAATACCGGCAACCTTGTTAAAGCTCCGGTTGAGTTTTTGGTAGGATTGAACAGACAGTTCTACATCACCTACCAGCGGCCCGAAGTGTTGTTGCAGTTTCAGCGAACCCTTGGGCAAGTATTGTTTTATCCCCCAAATGTTGCGGGCTGGCCGGGCGGCCGAAACTGGATTGACAGTTCATCATTGATGTACAGGCTAAAGATACCTTCCATTTTATTAAACGGCGGATTGATAGATTTTACAGGCAAAACTGATCCGGAAGACGAAGCATATATCGCATCGGTACGAAACCATCAGCAAGACACAAACACAAAAGTTCAGGCAACAGCAGATTGGGGTAAGTTTTTAAAAACAATTCCAAAAAGAGCATCGAACGTTGAAATAGCTCAATTTATGCTGGAGCCTAAGCTGAACAGTGCATTAATTAATTACATCAGTAATTCAACAGATATTAAAACGATGGTGATCGAACTGGTTTCAACACCGGAATATCAGCTTTGTTAGCCCCCTGGCCCCCTAAAGGGGGAAGAAGAGGCTGGCAAAGCATTTCATTATAAACAAAAAACTCCCCCTTTTAGGGGGTTGGGGGGCTTATGAAACGCAGAGACTTTCTAAAAAACACAGCGCTGGCTTCGGGTGCATTACTGATACCAACTTTTTTGAAACCACTCGAGGCTTTGGCGAAGAGCGAGCTAACGGGTTATAAAAACCTGGTGATTATTCAGCTTTCGGGTGGCAATGATGGGTTGAATACGATTATCCCTTTTGGGAATGATATTTATTACCAAAAGCGTAAAACCATTTCCATAAGCCAGAGTGATCTAATTAAGCTGAATGACATGCAGGGCTTAAATCCTGGTCTGTCAGCTTTAAAGGAAATTTACGACCAGGGCTGGATGAGTATCATAAACTCAGTTGGTTATCCTAATCCGGATAGATCACATTTCCGGTCGATGGACATTTGGCAAACCGCAAGTGAATCTAACCAGTTTTTAACTACCGGCTGGATTGGCCGGTACCTGGATTCAAACTGCCAGGACTGTAAAAATCCGTACACCGCTATTGAGGTAGACGACACACTTTCACTTGCAATGAAAGGTGCAAAAATGAAAGGCATTGCCGTACAGGACCCCAATAAACTATACCAAACCACCCGCGAACCCTTCTTTAAGAATTTGGTTCATGACCACGGCGATGCTAACTTAAATGAGGACAATTTAGGTTATCTATACAAAACCATGATTGAAACCTATTCGTCAGCCGACTATATTCAAAAAACTTCCAAAACTTACACCTTAGCGGCTGAATACCCGGCAACAGGCTTGGGAAATCAACTGAAAACGGTATCCAAATTCATAAATTCAGGCTTACAAACACGGGTTTACTATGTTTCGCTAAGCGGTTTTGATACCCATGTGGGTCAACAGAACCAACAGAACAGGCAATTGAAAATATATGGTGATGCTGTGGCAGCTTTTATAAAAGACCTGAAACAAACCGGCAAACTCGACGATACCCTGGTAATGACCTTCTCCGAATTCGGCCGCCGCGTGGAACAAAACGCCAGCAACGGCACCGATCACGGCACCGCCAATAATATTCTAATTTATGGAGGGAAACTTAAAAAATCCGGCATTTATAATGATGCTCCCGACTTATCGCAACTGGATAACGGAGATTTGAAATACCAGGTAGATTTCAGGGATGTTTATGCCACCTTGCTTGATAAATGGCTAAACGTTAGCAATAGTCAGATTTTGAATAAAAGCTTTGCAGGACTTGATTTTATTTGAAGATTTGGCAATTTGAAGATTTGAAAATGGAATAAATTAATTTTCAAATCTTCAAATCAACACATTTTCAAATTACCTGCTGCTAAAATGGTTTACCGTCAATCCAATAACTTTCCCGTTTTTGTAGTTGTATAAAATATCGTCCTCTCCCATTCTACTATGGTCGGCAGGTACCGGAGGGCCAAAAGTTACATACATAACGTCTGCACCTCTGTCATAAAATATATGCAAATTGTCTGCATTACTATGACTTACTGCCTTAAGTGCCTGCAAAATATCCGATATAATTACGTCTTCCATAATACTTTCGTCTTTAAGTATTAAAAAATAAATCCGAAATCGAACATCCGAAATCCGAAATCTACTTAGGCCATAATACGGTTGGTATTAACCCTTTATAAAGTAAATCCGAAATCGAACATCCGAAATCTACTTCGGCATTCTCCGCATCATATTCGCCATTGCCGCTGGGTTGCTCATTTGCTTCATCACCTTACGCATGTCTTCAAACTGCTTAATTAAGCGGTTAACCTCAGTCATGTCCGTACCAGAACCTTTTGCAATTCTGTTACGACGGCTTTGATTAATGCTATCCGGATTTCCTTTTTCATAAGGTGTCATAGATTGAATAATTGCCTCGATTGCTTTAAAAGCATTATCATCAACCTCAACATCCTTCATCATTTTGCCAACACCCGGTATCATACCCATCAGATCTTTCATGTTACCCATTTTTTTGATCTGCTGTATCTGGCTGTAAAAATCGTTAAAATCGAATTTGTTTTTGCGGATCTTCTTTTGCAGCTCGGCGGCTTCTTTTTCGTCAAACTGCTGCTGGGCACGTTCAACCAATGAAATCACGTCGCCCATGCCCAAAATACGGGAGGCCATACGATCAGGGTGGAAAACGTCCAGCGCATCCATTTTTTCCCCAGTACCAATAAATTTAATTGGCTTATTAACAACAGATTTTATGGATAACGCAGCACCACCACGGGTATCGCCGTCGAGCTTTGTAAGTACAACGCCTGTAAAATCAAGGCGGTCGTTAAATACTTTGGCCGTATTTACAGCATCCTGACCGGTCATGGCATCCACCACAAATAATATTTCTTGTGGTTTAACGGCATCCTTAACCTGCTCAATCTCGCGCATCATGGCTTCATCAACAGACAAGCGACCGGCGGTATCAATAATCACTACATTGTGGCCATTCTGTTTGGCTAAAGCTATTCCTTCTTTTGCAATAGCAATGGGATCTTTCGACTCCAGGTTCGCATAAACCGGCACGCCGATCTGTCCACCCAAAACCTGCAGCTGATCAATCGCTGCCGGACGATAAATATCATCGGCAACCAATAAAGGCTTCTTGTTCTTTTGTGTCTTTAAATAGTTGGCAAGTTTCCCGGTAAAAGTGGTTTTACCGGCACCGTTTAACCCGGCGATCAAAATGATAGTTAGCGAACCTGATAAATTAAGCTCGGCTGTGCTGCCGCCCATAAGCTCGGTAAGCTCATCGTTCATCACCTTGGTAAGCAACTGACCAGGCGAAATAGCGGTCAATACATTTTGACCAATAGCCTTTTGCCTTACATCATCTGTAAAGGCTTTGGCGGTTTTATAGTTAACGTCGGCATCCAGAAGGGCTTTGCGTATTTCCTTCATGGTCTCGGCCACGTTTATTTCAGTAATGGTTCCCTGACCCTTCAGAACCTTAAACGCCCTGTCGAGTTTATCCGATAAATTTTCAAACATTATTCGTATCCCAATTTTGAGGATACAAAGTTATGATTTTGACGGGAATTTGGGGGAATGAGATTTTAAGGATGATTTTTAATAACAAGTGGCGATAACTCTAAACTTGTCCCCAAAATTATTCTCGTGGTTGATTTTTGAATTTCTCGCTTATTAAATAATCTTCCCATTTCGACAACTTGCTAATAGTTAAAGTATTACATCTATGTATCCAGTACTAAAATACAATATTGTTCGATACTAAAAAACAACTTTATTAACACTGCAATGCAACTTATCTTACTTAAAAGTCCTGATTACATAACTTATACCTATTCTTTTTACAAACTAACAACATTCTTTTGCATAAAATTGTAATTTAATATAAGTCCGGTAGTTTTAATGGAGTATGCTTAGTCAAAATCCTTAATTGGCTTCGTTGCAACCATCTGGCTCTTGACTTAGCACTACAAACTTAAAATGAACGAGCAATTTTACCGGCATATTTTTGAAAAGCAACAGCAAGTTGAAGCCGTTCCTTCAAATAAGGAAATCACAAGCTGGGCGCTGCACGTGATCAGGCTGCTGTTTCCTGAACAGTCAAAACAGATGTTCGTTGCCGTTCAGCAGTTGAAGGATGAGTTTGTGCACCTCGAAAATGAGCTTAGCAAAATAATGAATGCCACAAAAGCTTGTCAAAATTGTAATAACGAACAAATTGCAAAAGCTTTCTTTGAGCAATTACCTAATCTGTACCAGCTGTTAAACACTGATATCCAGGCAATATTTACCGGCGACCCGGCTGCGCAAAGCGAGTTTGAAGTGATCCGCACATATCCCGGTTTTTTTGCCATATCATTTTACCGCCTGGCAAATAGCTTATATAAACACCAGGTTCCGTTATTGCCGCGCATTCTTACCGAGTACGCGCACTCAAAAACCGGCATTGACATTCACCCGGCCGCCGAAATTGACGAATATTTTTTAATTGATCACGGCACAGGCATCGTCATCGGCGAAAGCTGCGTTATCGGCAAAAATGTAAAATTATACCAGGGTGTAACACTCGGCGCGCTTAGCGTAGCAAAAAACATGGCTTTTACCAAGCGGCACCCAACGGTAGAAGATAATGTGGTTATTTATTCGGGCGCCACGATATTGGGCGGAGAAACCATTATCGGTCACGATAGCGTAATTGGTGGGAATGTTTGGCTTACAAAGAGCGTTCCGCCGTATTCAACTGTTTATCACAATCCGGCTATCACCATAAATAATAAAAGCATAGTTTAAAAAAATAATGGCAGGTATAATTGATCTGATCGGTAATACGCCGATGGCTGAGATAAAAAAACTGAACCCAAATCCAAACGTACGCATTTTTGCAAAGCTGGAGGGAAATAACCCGGGTGGAAGCGTGAAAGACCGTCCGGCCCTCAATATGATCAGGAGTGCACTGGAACGTGGCGATATCAAACCCGGCACCAAACTGATTGAAGCTACCAGCGGTAACACCGGTATCGCCCTGGCCATGATTGCCTGTTTGTTCGATCTCGAAATTGAACTGGTAATGCCTTCAAACTCTACCCGTGAGCGTACGCTCACGATGGAAGCGTTCGGTGCAAAAGTAACATTGCTTGAAGGTATTGAACTTTGCCGCGATTACGCCGAAGAAAAAGGAGCGTCAGGCGAATACTTTGTACTTAACCAGTTTGCCAACGCGGATAATTATCTGGCTCATTATAAAACCACTGGTCCCGAAATATGGCGTGACACCGAAGGGCAAATCACCCATTTTGTAAGTTCGATGGGGACCACCGGAACCATCATGGGCAATTCACGGTTCTTTAAAGAAAAGAACCCGCTGATACAAATAATAGGCTGCCAGCCTACGGAAGGGTCGTCAATACCAGGTATACGTCGCTGGCCCGAAGCTTACTTGCCAAAAATATTTGAACCTGAGCGTGTGGATAGGGTAATTGATATATCAGAGGCTGAAGCTACTGCAACGGCACGCAAACTGGCAAAAGTTGAAGGCATTTTCGCAGGCATGAGCAGCGGGGGGGCATTAGCGGCCGCGCTGAAATTGGCAGAAGAGCTAACCTCCGGCACCATCGTTTTTGTTTGTTGTGATCGTGGCGACAGGTATTTGAGCAGTGAGTTATTTGGCTAAGAACCATTTCTCAGCCAAAAGTCAAAGCAAATATCGAACACCGAATTTCGAATGTTGAATAATGAAGTTCGGCGTTCGATATTCAAAATTCATTATTCGATATTCATTTTTTCTTACTTTTTCATCTCTTCCTGTATAGCCCTCAAAAATTCGTTGGTATGCTGCGATCCTATTATATATACCAGGCCATCCCTGTCGGTTAAATGAATGGCATAGTTGCCCCCAGTAAAGAAGCGAATTGTTCCTTTGGAGTGAAGATTATAAACCGGGTTATTGAATAGGTATTTACTGTATTCGGC
>DASXMZ010000202.1:0-3927 GCA_036495385.1 Mucilaginibacter sp.
TTATTACAAACAAATTGGGTTAAATATGGGTTTCAAGTATGTTGAAAGCGGACCGTTGGTCCGTTCATCCTATCATGCTGAAAAACACCTGTTTGAAATCTGATAATTCTCACATATCTTCGATGCATTGAGCAGCAAACGAAAAATATCGCTATCGGAAGATGAATTGGTGCTTGCACTGAGGAATCGCGAAAAAGTGGCTATTGAAGCACTTTACGATAGGTATTCGTCTTCGCTGTATGGCGTTATTTCCCGGATAATAGTTGATACCGCTTCGGCAGAAGATGTTTTACAGGAAACGTTTGTAAAAATCTGGCATTCCTTTTCAGGTTACAGCGCTGAAAAAGGGCGCTTGTTTACGTGGATGGTAAATATCGCCCGTAACCTCTCAATAGATAAATTACGTTCCAAGGATTTTAAGAATCAGAATAAAAACCAGGAACTTGAAAATAACGTAACTCTCGTAGACGAGCAGATGAATACTGCCTATAAACCGGAGTTGTTGGATATAAAAGAATTAGTGGAAACACTAAAACCCGAACAAAAGTCGATTCTTGAATTGGTTTATTTTAAGGGTTATACACATGTGGAAGCCGCCGATGAGCTGGGCATTCCGCTCGGAACTATTAAAACCAGGCTAAGAACGGCAATTCAGCAACTCAGGAAACATTTTAATTGAAGTGGAAGATTTAAGAGCATATATCGAATCAGGGATACTGGAACTTTACGTTCTGGGTGATGTCACCCCGGAAGAAAAGTTGCAGGTAGAAATGATGGCATCAAAACATCCGGCCATAAAAGCCGAACTGGATGAAATTGAACGCTCGATGCAATTATTTGCAGAAGACAATGCTATTGAACCACCTGAGCATCTGCGTGACAGGGTACTGGGCAGTGTATTTACCAATTTAGCCGACGACAATACCTTTGCTAAAGAGCCCGTACATCCGCAAAATAACGTTATTGCTTTACCATCGGCAAAGACAAACAATTTTTACAAGTATGCGTTCGCCGCCTGTCTTGCATTATTGTTAGCCAGTATCGTTGCGCTCATATCTGTCTATAATCGCCTGGAAGAATCAAATACCGAGCTAGCCGCTTTGCAAGTTGATAAACAGCATTTTGCAAATACAGTGAACCTGCTGGATGAGCAATTACAGGTATTCAGAGACTCTTCATTTAAATTTATAAAGTTACAAGGCACGCTTCATGCACCATCGGCACTATTAACTATTGCGTGGAGCCCCTCCAAGCAAAAGGTTATGATTGATATGGCATCAATGAGAATGCCGGTAAATGATAAAGATCATCAGTACCAGCTTTGGGCATTGGTAAAAGGAAAACCTGTAGACCTGGGAGTTTTTGATAAGAGCCCCGACTCCACCAATATGAAAGAAATGAAATCCATTGCTTCCGCAGATAATTTTGCCGTTACACTTGAGCCACGTGGTGGAAGCGCTACTCCTACAATGGATCAAATGATGGTTATTGGTAAATTCTAGTTATATTATTTGCTAACTAGACATTATTTTTATATATCTTTGTGAACTCCTGCCGCAACTCTTTTAATACTTTATGTATTAAAATATATCCCCCTGATTGATGACTTTTTGATAATATTATTCGTAGTGGGTATTGAATAAATATGTCATAAAAAATTTACAGGCAAAAAAACTAATTTTCTCTTTTTTTGTAATAAAAGTAAGTTTCAAACGTCATAAGCTAAAACCTGTGGAAGTAAGGATGAGGATCTTCAAATTACTTCTTTTATATCTACGTCTATATGAAAAATTTGAGTATTTAGTTCTTTATAAGATCAGTTAATAGAAAAAAAAACCGGTTGTACGAATACTTACAGCCGTTTTTTATGCCATCAACTTTGCGATGGTAACCGGTAAACGCCCGGCAACCTGGCTCGGCAATACCACATGCATCCTGTTTGGCAATGCCAGCTCATCTCCTGCCTTACCGTGTATATATGCGCCAATAATACAGGCTTCTTCGGCCGAATATTGTTGAGCAAGCAGGGCGGTAACTATGCCGGTAAGCACGTCGCCCATGCCACCAACAGCCATAGCCGCGTTACTGGTTGAATTAAAATATACCTTGCCTTGCGGGGTAATAACAAGCGTATAATCATTTTTTAGCAGGATATAAAGGCCCAATTCCCTGGCTTTTCTAATGCTTGTTTGTATGCGCTGCCACCAGTTTTCGTGATCACCAAAAAGCCGGTCGAACTCTTTCATGTGTGGTGTTAAAATACTATTTCCGGGAACATGCCCCAAAAATTTTTTATGAGTGGCCAGCAAATTAAGCGCATCAGCATCAATAACTATTGGCTTTTTGCAGTTTTCCAAAATGTCTATTAACAGGTTTAAAGCTTCTTCGCCGTTTCCCAATCCCGGCCCTATGCCTATCGTATCAAATTTTTCCCATTCAATTTTTGGTGATTCAAATCCCTGCCGTACTACCGCCATAATTTCGGGCATATAACTATTTAATGCTGTAAGGCCTGCCGCAGGTACGCATGCGGTGGTTAAACCTGAACCTGCATAAACACACGCTGATGCACAAAGCAACGCAGCGCCCATGGTTTCGGGCTCTCCGGCAACAACAAGTGCATGTCCATAAGATCCCTTATTGCTAAAACGATGTCGCGGCTTCAGCATTTTCTGTATGTCTTTTTCTTCAATTAACTGGTATCGCGAATCCAGCGATTGTATGAATTTTTCATTAATTCCAATATTCAATGCCTCCCAGCATTTTATGTATGGTGCTGATTCCGGCAATAAAAAGTTTATTTTCGGCTGTTGAAAGGTAATAACCAGGTCGCTTTTTAAAGCCACCGCGTCCGGAGCAATTTCTCCATCGGTTAAAAAACCGGTCGGCACATCAACCGAAACCACCGTTTTTTGCAGACTGTTGAGATAATTAACCAACCTTTTAAAATCACCATCGAGCGGCTTGTTTAAACCTGTGCCCAATAAGGCACCAACTATAACCTCACTATCTTCGGACGGAAGGTCGTCGCCCAGCCCGATTTCGTACAAGGGAACTGAAGTTTGCTGCAGCCTTTTTAAATTGATGTTAAAATCCTCAGTTGATTTGTCCGAAAAGCGGGCAATTTTAACATTCACCGACCTGTATTGATGACCGTCCAGCATACGAGCTATGGCGAGGCCATCGCCCCCATTATTGCCGGTACCGCAATAAATACTTATTGATTGCTTTTTATCAGAGAAACGGTTGACAAACCAGCCCACAAAAGCCTTTGAAGCCCGTTCCATTAAATCAATAGAAGCTATGGGCTCGTTCGCTATGGTATAAGCATCAGCAACCCTGATTTGCGAAGATGTAAGGAGTGGCAGCATATACCTTAAAGTTACGATTGCAAAATTTGTTTGCAAGTAATTTTAAGTGATAAATATGCTAAATAGAATTTCGTTTTGCCAACCCAACCACCAATCCATCCACAATCTCTTGCTCCGCAGCATTTAAACACCGGGTCGCACTTAAGTAACTCAATGCCGAAATCAACTTATTCAAATCATTTTCTGTTCCAAGGTTGGCCGAATAGGCGGGTAAAATTAAGGTTAACGGCTTTAGTTCCCTGCGCTCACACCAATTGTCAATCAGTCTATCCAAACCCTCATTATTGAATTTTGCGGTTCCTGTCCTTTTCAGCGCGTCCCCTATTCCCATACATATCATATCGCTATATTTTCCCGGTGGCAAAAAAGCACTATCGTTAGCTGCTAACTGGTAATGTTTGTTCGCCTCTGCGATATTACCTAAAGTTTCATACGATTTACCCACGTTTAAATAAAGCGATGGGTAGTGTGCCCTCATTTCATCATCAGTGATAGCATTCGCACGATTTAAGGCTTCCAGGTTCCACTTCAAAACATCGTGAGGGTCTTTCTGGTT
>DASXMZ010000203.1:0-4109 GCA_036495385.1 Mucilaginibacter sp.
GTTCATTAAATGAGTTCACCGGGCACGGCCCGCTAACCGACCTTTTATCAGCCACCTATAAAAAAGTTGTAGTCGGATTACCGGCTACAGGTTTAACGCTTGTCCCAAAAGAATTATTCAAGGAAGATCATGTTGCTGATATTGCCCGCTTTTTGGATGTAAGCGATCGCGAAAAAGTTTTTGTGCAAACATTGGACGATCAAAATGTGATCATATATAAAACTGACGAGAACTTGGTGTCGGCGATTGAAAAATTTGGCCTTCAAAACATCGTTTACACAGCAAAAGGGTGGATTACTGCGACAGGCAAAAACAAGCCGTCGGATGATAAGCTATATGTTGAAATAGGCAAGGATACTGTACAATTTTTGTATTACTCTTTAGACGAGCTTCGTTTTTACAACACGTTTGAATATAAGAACGAGGATGACCTAAGCTATTTCGCCGCATTTGTAACCCAACAGCTTGATCTGAATCCGAAGCTCATAAAACTTGTTTTGAGCGGGGACGTAGAAAAGGGCGGTAAGCATATAAATCGTCTTACAGAATTTTTTTCGAATATTGAATTGAATACAATTGAGGTGCTCGAACTCCCGGAACAAATTGCTGCACACAAAACTTTGGCACTCGCCGCTTTATCTTTATGCGGATCATCGGAGGAAATTTAAGAGGGTTAAGGCTTAATCCGCCAAAAAACCTGCCTGTTCGCCCAACAACCGACCTGGCGAAAGAAGCCCTGTTTAATATCCTGCAAAATCAAATAGAATTTGAGGGCCTTAAGGTGCTTGACTTATTTAGCGGCACCGGCAATATTTCGCTCGAGTTTGCTTCCCGTAGTGCGGAACAGGTGACGTCGGTTGACCGCAGCATCCAATGTGTACACTACCTTAAGGACACTGCACGGCAGCATAAATTAGAAAGTATAAAGGTTTTTAAAGATGATGTTTTTAAATATCTTCAGTACGAAACAGAACAATTCGATTTAATTTTTGCCGATCCGCCTTATGACCTCAACAAGATTCCTGAACTCCCCAAGGTAATATTTGAAAAAAATATGCTTTTGCCCGGCGGACTGCTTATAGTTGAACATCAGTCCCTTCAGAATTTAAGCAATCATCCTGCTTTTGTTGAACAGCGCAAGTACGGGCATTCATCGTTTTCGTTTTTTAAGGCCCCCGAAAAAATTGATTAAATGTAGATGATAATGGAAAGCTAAAGCAGGCTTTTGACAAATGATTGTTACTTTTGGTAAGTAATTAATTTAATTAAATGAAGATTGCTCTTTTTCCTGGCTCATTTGACCCGGTTACCAAAGCCCACGTCGACATAGTAAAACGTTCGGTGGGATTGTTCGATAAAGTTTATATTGGGATTGGGGTTAATACCTCCAAAGCCGGGTTGTTAAGTGTAGAAAAAAGAGAAGAAATGCTGAGGGCAGTTTTTGAAACCGATGATAGGATCCATATTGTAGCCTATGAAGGTTTAACGGTAAATTTTTGCAAAAGCATCGGCGCAAGCTATATGATACGCGGCATACGTACTGTATCAGACTTTGAATACGAAAAAGCGATAGCCCAGATGAACCACTCCCTTGAACCCGAAATAGAAAGCATTTTTATAGTAAGCAAACCGGGATATTCGTCAATCAGCTCAACCATTGTCCGCGAAATTATGCGGTATGGTGGTGATGTAAGCCAGTTTATTCCAAAAGAAGCATTGGCATATTTGTAGAGACGCAATATTTTGCGTCTCTACTTAATTCAGAGACCGATATTCAAGTGGTGAGTGCCCAACCTTTTGCTTAAATAGTCTTGCAAAATGTTGAGGATATTTAAACCCCAAATCATAGGCGATCCGACTGACCGTTTTGTTTGGATCAAAAATTCTTTCCTTGGCAATATTTATCAGCTTCGCCTGAATATATTCCAACGCTGTCTTACCGGTTTCTTTTTTTACCAGGTCACCAAAATAATTAGAAGAAAGGTTTAATTTTTCAGCGCAATAAGCAACCGATGGCAACCCAATAGTTTGCGGCTTGTCTGATTCAAAATAGGAGTTCAATATTTGCTCAAACCTCTCAAGGATTCCACGATGCACGTGGTCGCGTGTAATAAATTGCCTGTCATAAAAGCGCACACAATAATCCAGCAGCAATTCAATATTGGCAACGATTAAGCGCTTACTATGCTTATCGATTGATTGCTCCAATTCATAGTCGATCTTCGAGAAGCAATCTAAAACGATTGCCCTTTCCCGGTCAGATAAATGAAGTGCCTCATTCGATTGATATCCAAAAAAACTATAGTCACCAACGTGCTTGCCAAGGGATGTGCCGTGTATAAGGTCGGCATGAAACACAAGCCCATGTCCTTTAGGCTGATATATTTCTCCGTTGCCATTTACTCCTGCAACCTGGCCCGGTGCAAGAAAAACCAGCGTGCCTTCCTGGTAATCATAGGTATTTCGACCATAGACCATATCCCCGCATTTAACATCTTTGAGAAATACAGTATAAAATCCAAAATACATGCGATGGCCCTGGCGTGGGGCCGCTTTTGAAAAATCGACTACACTTACCAGCGGGTGCTTGGTGACATTATTGTTAAAAGCGTTGTATTCGCTGATGGTACTAAATCTTAGCATACTGTCCATATCTTTCGTTTGACTTTAGTCAAAGTTACTACTTTATTCAGGCCCGAGTTATCCACCGATTGTCAATCAGTAAAAATGGTATAAACATCCGGGGTTTGTATCCTATTTGATTGGATGGAAGGCCTGACCTTTGTGATATATAAACTATGAAATGCAAAAGGTTCAACTAAATAATGGTGTTGAAATGCCAATCTTAGGTTTCGGGGTATTCCAGGTGACCGATTTGTCAGAATGCGAAAGAAGTGTTGTTGATGCAATTGAAACCGGATACCGGCTTATTGATACCGCACAATCTTATATGAACGAAGAAGCGGTGGGACGGGCGATAAAAAGAAGCGACGTTCCTCGCGAAGACTTGTTTATCACAACAAAATTATGGATACAATCCAATGGCTATGAGGGCGCAAAGCAAACTTTTGAAAAATCATTAAAAAAGCTGCAACTGGATTATTTGGACTTATACCTGATCCACCAACCTTTTGGCGATGTGTATGGCGAATGGCGGGCGATGGAGGAATTGTATAAGGAAGGAAGAATCAGGGCAATCGGTGTCAGCAACTTTCAACCTGACCGATTGATCGACCTAATCACTCATAACGAGATCGTTCCGGCAGTCAACCAAGTTGAAACACACCCCTTCCACCAGCAAAACGAAGCGCAACAGTTCATGATGGAAAACAAGGTGCAAATCGAATCCTGGGGGCCTTTTGCTGAGGGCAAAAACGACATCTTCAATAACGAATTGCTAAAAAGCATCGGCGCTAAATATAAAAAATCAATTGCCCAGGTAATCCTGCGGTGGCTTACCCAAAGAGGTGTGATTGCAATTCCAAAATCGGTGCGGAAAGAACGCATGGCCGAAAATTTGAATAGCCTTGATTTCGAGCTCACCGCCGGGGAAATGGAAAAGATTAAAACCCTCGATACGAATACCAGCAGCTTCTTTGACCATCGTGATCCTAAAATGGTAAAGTGGCTTGGCGAACGGAAAATGAATGACTAAAATAACCTAATAAATAAATAATCATGAAAAAAATAATTATCGCCTTTTTGTTCCTTATGGGAAGCATTTCCTTTGTACACGCTCAGGCCAGCCTTCCCAGCAAACCTGCCGCAAACCCGACAAGCGAAGAACAGGCCATTTTGAATCTTTCCAAAAACAAATGGACATGGATGGCAGACAAAAACGTAGAAACACTGTCAGACTTATTCGAAGATAACTGCGTCTTTGTTCACATGGGAGGTAGCTGGGGTAGAACCCAGGAGTTGAATACCATCAAGGGTGGGATGATTTGGTATAAGAAAGCGGAGGTTTACGGCGCATCTGTAAACATATTCGGAAACACGGCTATTGTACTCAATGACATTGATTTGCTGGCCTTGGTCGGCGGAAACGAAGTTACTCATGCTTTTATGGTGACTGAAGTTTATCTCAAGGAAGACGGCAAATGGAAAAT
>DASXMZ010000204.1:0-1613 GCA_036495385.1 Mucilaginibacter sp.
ATGCTTAATAATTCGCCGGATAACATAATTATCGAAGATTTCATCGATCAGATCATTATTACAGCTAAAATTGAAAAAGCATTGGATCAATTGGCAAACGGGCAATACATGACTTCTGAACAATTGGATGAAGAAATAAATAAATGGTAAAAAAAGTTATTTATCTAGACCTCGCGATCCAAGATTTGGCTTCAATCTACAATTACATAAGTCACGATTCTATAAAATACGCTCGATTAGAAGTACAAAAGATAAAAGCCTTTACTGAATCATTAAAACACCATCCTCTCAAAGGGAAAGTATTTTAAAACATTAAGAGGGAAAGAAATCCTTTCTATTGTTTTTAAACGTTATATAATATTTTACTCGAACGATCCCGATCAAATCGTTATCCTAACAATCCATCATCACGCTCGTCTTATCAGTAATAACCCAGCATTCAGAGATGACGAATGATATTTTTTCACGTTAAAAATAAAGCAGAAAAACCTTTTACCCTTCGCCTTTTACCTTTCACCTCCAAAAGAACTATCTTTGCTCCTGTGAGCGAGAAAACTATCCTTAAACTGCAACTTCCGACTGACCCGCTTTGGGTGAAAAATGTGGTGGAAAGCAATATTGAAGAGCTTTTAACCGACCACGCTTTCTGCGAACAAAAGGCTGCCAGCAATGCCATAACGCTTATTGTTCAAAACCCCAATTTATCCGACCTGGTACAGGAAATGGCTATACTGGTGCAGGAAGAAATGGATCATTTTAAACGTGTGCATGATATTATTTTAGAACGTAGTTTTGTAATGGGTCGCGAACGCAAGGACAATTATGTAAATGAATTACGCAAGTTTATCATAATAGGTGGTGGGAGGACAGAACAACTAATTGACCGTTTGCTGTTTTCAGCCATGATAGAGGCGCGTAGCTGTGAACGATTTAAAGTATTGTCTGAAAATATTAATGATGAAGCTTTGTCCGCATTTTATTATGAGTTGATGGTTAGCGAGGCTACACACTATTCTATGTTCATCCGCCTTGCAAAAAAATATGCAAATGGCATTGATGTTGACAAACGCTGGAAACAATTCCTGGAGTTTGAAGCGCAAGTAATACAAAATTACGGCAAAGCCGAAACCATACACGGATAATCTATGAAACAACTGATCCTCACCTTATTGCTTATAAACATTTCATTTACGGTATTAGGGCAGCGCGATATGCCAAAAGGTCCGGTTACCACTGCAGAACAAGAGACAGCTGAGAGAAATCACGAATGTGTTCATCGAAATACATACACCGTCGATCAAAGACTGAAGTTCTATCCATTTAGCAGAGCGAAACAAATCAAGTTGGTTTTCTTTAATACGGGTGCTGTGTTTGGAGAGCACCTCCCCCTAAAAAATGATACCGTTGATTACTCGAAACTTAACGAAATAAAGGTGCTTAGTAACAAACAAAGGGATCAACTAACCGATATCATTTAGAACGTCGGAGATCGGGCTCCTAACTGGCTTAGCGGTGGTGAATCAGCCTGTTATAATCCTCACAATGCTATTCTTTTTGTTGATGATAACGGACATACTTTTGCTTTTATCGAAATCTGTTTTAAGTGTTGGGGG
>DASXMZ010000205.1:0-2782 GCA_036495385.1 Mucilaginibacter sp.
ATTTCCCAAAGTCTTAGCGGCGGATTTAATTGATTTGCCCAATAAATATAATGAAGAGAATAATTTTAGTACTTGTTTTTACGTTAACTTCGCTGACAATAGCATTTGCGCAGCGTTTTGCCTACGTAGATTCGGACTACATTTTAAAACATATGCCTGAATACAATTCGGCACAAAAGCAAATAAGTACGTTATCGGCCCAGTGGCAAAAAGAGGTGGACGCGCGCTACCAGGAAATTGACCGGCTTTACAAGGCTTACCAGGCCGACCAGGTCTTAATGACACCTGACATGAAGAAAAGGCGCGAGGCCGAAATTGCCGACAAAGAAAGAACAGCAAAAGATTTTCAGCGTCAAAAGTTTGGTCCCGGCGGCGAACTTGAACAACGCAGCAGCTCAATTATCAAACCTATACAGGACAAAGTTGCTAAAGCTATTCAGGCAGTTGCCGAAAATGAAAATATCGATATGATATTTGACAAAAACAGTGAGGTAATTATGTTGTACGCTAATCCGCGATATGATAAGAGCGCAGATGTTATTACGCGCCTGGGATTAAAGCCAGGAACGTTTGCAAAATAAATTTATAAAATACAGTAATCCCAAATATTTAAACACAGAACAAAAAAATGAAAAAACTATTTAAAGTTGCTTTAGTTGCGATAAGCATATTATTTGTAGGCAACTTTGCCAAAGCTCAAACAAAAATTGCCTACATTAATTTTGATGAAGTAGTAGGCCAGATGCCGGAAGCCAAAACTATTAAAACACAACTTGACAGCTATCAGAAGCAATTTATTGATCAGCTCCAGGTTATGAATAATGAGTTGCAAACAAAAGGAAAAGAATTCACGGCCGGTAGCGCAACCATGACTGACGCAGTCCGTACCGCAAAGCAAACTGAACTGCAGGATATTCAAAAACGCATGCAGGACTATCAAAACAACGCACAGCAACAAGTAGAAGCTAAAAGCAATGAGCTTATAAAACCTTTATCAGATAAGGTACGCGCAGCAGTGGCTGAGGTAGCTAAAGAAAAAGGTTATACCTATGTATTTAATACAGCACAGGTACAACTTATAGTTTCACCAGAAAGCGATGACCTTTTGGCGCCGGTAAAACTTAAATTAGGTTTAAAATAATTATTAAGTAAATCATTTGTAGAAGCGTCCCGTATAATATGGGACGCTTTTTTTATTTTTACCAGGATGTTAAATAAACCGATTGGGATTTTCGATTCCGGCTATGGCGGACTCACCGTCTTCCGTTCAATTTTTCAGGAACTTCCATCATACGATTATATTTATTTGGGCGATACCGCGCGTGCGCCTTATGGCAATCGCTCGTTCCAGACCATACATCAGTATACGTGGGAATGTGTGCAATGGCTTTTTAAACAGGGCTGCCCGCTGGTAATACTAGCCTGTAATACAGCCTCAGCAAAAGCGTTGCGCACCATACAGCAGCAGGACCTGCAACATGTGGACCCCTCAAAAAGAGTGCTTGGCGTTATTAGGCCCACCGCGGAGGTAATTGGCAATTATTCGCAAACGAAAGAGATAGGCGTACTGGGCACAAAAGGCACTATACAATCGGAATCGTACCTAATAGAGATCGACCACTTTTTTCCTGACGTAAAAGTACACCAGCAGGCTTGCCCGCTTTGGGTGCCACTGATAGAGAATGGCGAATACGACCAACCCGGCGCCGATTATTTTGTAGAAAAATACCTGGATCAGTTACTGGCTAAATCAGCAAATATCGATACTATTTTATTGGCTTGCACCCATTATCCACTGCTGCAAAAAAAAATTAAACAGTTTTTACCCGAAAATATTCAGGTGGTTTCGCAGGGTGATATCGTTGCAAAAAGCCTGGTTGATTACCTGCAGCGCCACCCCGAAATGGAGGCCAAGCTCAGCAAAAACGGTACTCAGCAATTTTTCACTACTACAGACGACACAGCGGATTTTGATCATTATGCGGAGATATTCTTTTCGGCACCTGTAAAATCAGCTTACGCGGAGATCAAGTGTTAGTTTGAATTGGTTGATTAAGTTTATCGTTGATTGTGCGAATTGTTTTGTACCCTTTGCAACTGAACTTTCTATCGATTGGAATTAACAAAAAAATGCCCCATAAATCCATCTGGGGCATTTTTTACCAAAACTAAAACTTGAATAGGGGCTCGTGCTTATACGAATTAAATAAATGAAGTGTTATATGATAAGTAAATTTTGTCACCTCTTGTTTCGGGCATAAGCGAGAATTCCTTTCAAAATAGCTTCAGAATCTCTCCTTTGTTTTTCAGACCTAAAGCTTTAAATTTAGCCTATCGCTGGAGCTTTAAATGAACATAAAAACCTGTCTCGTTGTCCTTTTTTTATTGAGAGTTATTCCTTCATTCGGGCAGGAAATTGACACAGTAAGACTATTTTTCGGGATAAACGAATCGCAGTTATCCGACGATAATCAGCATAAACTTGACGCCTATGGCAGATGGCTGAAATATTACCCGCGCATTAACATTATTGGATATGCCGATTATTTAGGAGACGATCCCAAAAACTTTTTGTTATCCGTAAACCGCGCCGAGGCTGCCAAAGCTTACTTGCTCTGTTTGAGCAAATATCCGATTATCACCACCGAAGGAAAAGGTACAGTTCCGGCTCAACAAAAAAATGGGCCATACGGTGAGCCTATGTCTCGCAGGATAGATATTATATTAAGAACCAGGCCGGGTATAAGGTTGCCGCAGACACCACCCCAGACAGGCGAAAAAC
>DASXMZ010000206.1:0-7848 GCA_036495385.1 Mucilaginibacter sp.
ACAACTGCCTTGTTATCTGCAAGAATTAAAAATAAATTTGTTTAATTACGAAATAGTCGTATATTTACGAAACAATAGTAGATATACGAACTAACCGTAGCAAATATGGAAAAACTATCAAAACAAGAGGAAGAAGCCATGCAGGCCGTATGGCAATGCAAAACAGGTTTTATAAAGGATTTTCTCGAACTGCTTGAAGATCCAAAACCGCCTTACACAACCCTGGCATCAACCATTAAAAACCTTGAGCGGAAAGGTTTTTTAAAAAGTGAGAAACTAGGAAATTCATTTCGTTATAAACCTGCTTTGAACGAAGAGGATTATAAAAAGAAATTTATGAACGGTTTTGTAAATGATTATTTTAAAAATTCATACAAGGACCTGGTGACCTTTTTCGCAAACGAAAAAAAAATTAGTGCCAGCGATTTAAAAGAGATTATTAAATTGATTGAAAACCCTAAATCCTGAAGTCATGCCAGTATTATTTGTGTTTTTATTGAAAGTGAATATAGCCCTCTTATTATTTTGCGCGGGTTATTATTTGGTACTCAGGCATCTTACCTTTTATACCCTTAATCGCACCTACCTCGTTGCGGCTATATTATTTGCCACAATCTATCCCAAAATCAACCTCTCTGGATTCATACAGCGACATCAGCAACTGACGGAGCCTGTAAGGGCTATTGCATTTAACTGGCAAGCACCGCCAGAAAGCTTTGTTAAACCATTTTCGCAGGCAAATTATTGGTTTTGGATTGAAGTCCTTTTCTGGTTTGGCGTTGTATTACTTGGTTTACGGCTGCTTGTACAATTATATTCATTATATAAGCTATACCGGGATTCAGAACCTGGCCAAATTTTAAATCATAAGGTGAGAATGGTTAAGGGAAAAACAGGACCTTTTTCATTTTGGAAAAGCATCTATGTTAATCCCGAAAATCATGAACCAGCCGACCTTAAGGCCATACTACTACATGAGCAGGTGCATATAAATGAATGGCACACCATTGATGTGCTTCTGGCTGAACTAAGTACCATATTTTATTGGTTTAACCCCGGTATCTGGCTCATGAAAAAAGCCATACGCGAAAACATAGAATTTATTACCGACAATAAAATACTAAAAGGGGGAGCCGATAGCAAACAATACCAGTATAGCCTGGTAAGTGTAAGCTTCGCAGCGTCTTCAAATACCATTGTAAATCATTTCAATATTTCAACAATAAAAAAGAGGATAATTATGATGAACACTAAACAATCTTCGGGAATTAATCTAACGCGTTATGCGTTTCTGGTACCGGCTGTAGTTGTATTGTTGCTGGTATTCAGCATATCCAAAGCCGCGTTGATAAGGAAAAGCTATGATATTATTGTTAATAAGGACGTAACTCCAGTCACCAAAAGTCATATTAAACCTTTAAAAAACACCATCCATAGCGTACGGACTGTAAAAAACAACGTTGCTGATACCATAAAAAAAGGCAATATTTTTATAAGTACTTCAAAACACCCGGATACTTTAAACTATGTGATCAATGGTGTAAAAGCCACTAAAGCAGATTTCAATGCTCTTGATTCGAGCCGGATTTACAGTATAGAAATTATCCCTGCAGACCAGGCCAAAACTGTTTTCGACGGTCTGGATAACAAACACAGCGTTCTTTTTGTAACAACAGACGATTCCGAATCGGGGAAAAAATTCAAAGAGAAAATCGACAAATTGTATACCGTTAACGGCTCGGAAAATAACAGAACAACAGTTTCAACTGGTAACGGGGTAATAGCCGCAAACGTTTCATCAGGAAACGGTATAAGCATCAGCGGTGTAAGCACAAATGCTGCAATTGCCGGGACCGAGATTACAGGGGTCCAAATAGCTCCGCGTATTTATAAAATAACAACCATGTCCAAAACCGGCGACCGAATAAAAACTGACACTATTCTTGTTAATGGTAAGCCGGTGGCTTATAAAAGATTTGAACCATATGTGGTGATGAGTTATTCTTCTGATTCGTTATACAAGATCTCGGGAAATTTAAAGAAGCCTATGACTTACTCAATTGGCAAAGGCGATATCGTTTATGTAAAAGGTTCCTCGCCTACGAAAGTTTTTACCATAAGTTCTTCGAATCTTAATGCTGAAACCAATATCGAACATCTTTCGAGTAAAATGATCATGATTGATGGAAAGGAAGCGACGGAAAAAGACCTGAAGAAACTTTCGGCTGCCGATATTGAAAATATGAGCGTTAAATCGGGTGAAGAAATAACAAAAAAATATGGCGATAAGGCCAAAAACGGAGTGGTATTTATTACTACAAAAAAGGCAAAATAATTACGACCAATTGGTTTGGATTAAGAGGATCATGTAATAGTTAATCAATATCAACTTAATCAATTCAATAAACCTGACTAACTGGCTTCGGCCAGTTTTTCATTTTCCAGCAGACTTAATAACGCCCTTTCAGCTGTGTTTAACTCTGCTGTATTAATATCGTTTTCTTCATCGAGCTTATCAATATATTTAAATATCGTACCTTCTTCATAACTTTTTATAACAGTTGGATGCACATAATATTTTTTACAAACCGTACGGGTGTTTCCCAGGTTTAATGCAACTTCATCTAAAACGCCGACAATCTTTTTGCGGCATTCTGTTATGGTCTCGAACTCGCCGGCAGCTTTAAACGCATAAAGTGCGCTTACGCTTCCTGCCCAGGTGCGGAAATCCTTGGCGGTGAAATCCTCGCCCGTAATCTCTTTCAAATAATTATTTACATCACCTGATCCCACTGTGCACCGATGTCCTTCTCCATCATAGTATTGGAACAACTCCTTCCCTGGAATATCACGGCATTGCTTAACAAGTCGCGAGAGTTTCCGGCTGTGCAGCGCTACCTTGTGATACACGCCCTTTTTCCCTTTAAACTCAAATTTTATCTCCGAGCCTTCAATCTTTACGTGCCTGTTTAACAAAGTGGTTAATCCGAATGAGCCATATAACTTTTTGTACGACTCATTGCCAACTCTTATGCTGGTCAGTTCCATAAGTCTCACCACCAAAGCTATTACCTTATCGTGATCCAAATTACTCCGGTTAAGGTCCTTATCTACCTGTTTACGAATTGCAGGTAGATAGGCTGCAAATGTCTGCATCCTATGATATTTTGACTGGTTACGTATTTTGTTCCAATCAGCGTGATAACGATACTGTTTTCGACCGGCTGCATCAGTGCCGGTAAATTGTAAGTGACCATTTTCGTACGGCGATATCCAAACATTAATATAGGCTGGTGGAATAACGAGTTTGTTAAAACGGCCGGTTAATGTCTTATCTTTTACAAGTGCACCGTCAGCATCATAATAACTCCAGCCCTTACCTGATTTTTTACGGGTATAGCCAGGCGATGAATCTGATACGTAGTATAACCCAACAGCTTTTGCCGTAACTTTAGGATCACGGCCGATTTTTTCCAGTTTCTTTAATAACCTGTTCATCACATTTACAACAAGACGGTTGCGGTTAAGTTTGAGCGGATGGTCAGTATTAAATAAATGTTAATTAGAGGCTTTTTGACTATTATCTGACTATATTTTATTGACAATGTTTCAATTTTACATCAAACAAAAATCATCGAACTTATGAAATACAATTTTTTAGGGAACACCGGCCTGGTGGTTTCCGAATTATGTTTTGGTACCATGACCTTCGGCGGAAAAGGAATATGGGAAGCCATCGGAAAAATTCAACAGCAGGAAGTAAACGACCTGATGAAAGTAGTTGTTGACTCGGGCATTAATTTTATTGATACTGCCAACGTTTACTCTTACGGAGAATCTGAAAAACTTTTGGGTCAATCCATCAAGGACCTTGGACTCAAACGTAACGAACTGGTTATTGCGACTAAAGTGCGCGGGCGCATGAGCGAAAGTCAGAACAATGTGGGTCTTTCACGCTACCATATTTTTCAATCAGTAGACGAAAGCCTGCACCGTTTACAAATGGATCATATTGACGTTTTATATGTACACGGTGTTGATCCAAAAACCCCGGTTGAAGAAATAGTACGCTCGTTAAACGACATTGTGTTAACCGGCAAGGTCCGCTATGTGGCCGTTTGCAATTGGCCGGCATGGATGGTAATGAAAGCCCTTGGGATAGCTGAAAAACACGGATGGAACAAATTTGTAGGCTTGCAATATTTTTACGCTTTAGCGGGCCGTGATATTGAAAGAGAAATTGTACCACTTGCTATCGACCAAAACCTGGCGATTATGCCATGGAGTCCTTTGGCAGGAGGTTTTTTATCCGGAAAATACACCAGGAATACTGAAAAAGCCGGTGATTCACGCAGGGATTCTTTTGACTTCCCTCCTATCAATAAAGATAAAACCTATGATATTATTGATGTAATAGCCGGCGTTGCCAAACAACACAACGCATCAGTAGCTGAGATTGCGTTAGCTTGGGTGCGGCTGCAAAAAGGGATAACCAGCACCATAATAGGCGCAAAGAACGTTGAGCAGTTAAATGCCAATATTAAATCCACCGGTGTTGAGCTATCGGAGGGCGATCTGAAAAAGATAAATGAGATAAGTGCATTATCAAGAGAATACCCGGGCTGGATGGCTGAAAGACAATCAGCGGATAGGGAGTTGAAGTAGTTTTTTGGTTGATGGTTCATGGATCATAGTTCATGGCCCAATTTTACCATGAACTATGATCCATCATCTATGAACTAAAGGGCTTTCAGCACTTTCACGACATGTTCCACCTGGTCAGGATGTACATCCAAATGTAGAACAAACCGGATGCGGTGGCTGGCAGTCGGTAATGCTTTTATTCTATTTATCTCTAGTTTTTTAACCGCTTCGGCTGCCGGTTCAACTGTGTCAAAAAGAATAATATTGGTTTCAACGGGCAGCACATTTGACACCCATTGGCATTTGGCTAATTCGTCGGCAATAATCTGCGCGTGGGCGTGGTCAATGCTTAAACGTTGTACGTGATGATCGAGCGCATAAATACCGGCTGCTGCCAAAAAACCTGCCTGGCGCATACCCCCACCAAAAACCTTGCGCACACGGCGGGCATATTTTATCGTGTCCTTATCAGCTAAAAATACCGAGCCAACAGGTGCTCCCAAACCTTTTGAAAGGCAGACAGAAATACCATCAAAGTATTTTCCATAGTCGGCTGCCTTATCTCCTGTTTTTATCAGGGCGTTAAATATCCGTGCACCGTCCAGGTGAAGTTTTAATCCTTTGGCTTTGCATAAAGCGGCTATGGGTTTAATTTGTTCAATCGTGTAACAATTGCCACCACCCCGGTTTGATGTATTTTCCAATACCACTAAACTGGTGCGCGGATAATGATCATTTATAGCATTAATTTCGGGTTCGATCATTTCTGCCGTCAGTATTCCGCGGTTACCATTTAATAAACGGGCTGAAACGCTGGAGTTAAAGGCAATGCCGCCGCCCTCGTAACGATAAACATGAGCCGTTTGATCAGCTATCAACTCGTCCAGCGGTTGGGTAAAACATTTAATGGCAATTTGGTTGGTCATGGTACCCGAGGGGCAAAAGATCCCTGCTTCCATACCAAATATCTTTGCCGCTTTCTCTTCAAGCTCATTAATTGTTTCGTCCTCACCAAAAACATCATCGCCAACTTTGGTATTCATCATTGCCTCCATCATTCCGGGAGTTGGCTTTGTTACGGTATCGCTTCTCAGATCGACAATCATCATATTAAAATAGGGTAAAAATGCGTTATTTGTATTTTATAAATTATGCGCCCAATTTTAATCATTTTATTTTTTATGCTGGTCATCGTATCAGTAAAATCACAAGCTCAAAAGTGGCTACCCGGGCATTTTACCGACGTAAAAGGCAATGTAGAAACCGGCCTCATTCGCATTAATCCCTCAGGCAAGCCGCCGATAAAAGGTGAAGGTTTTATAGAATTCAGGGAAGATACGAAGACTAACCCTTATAAATTGGGCGCCAGTGAACTGCGGTCCTTGGTTATTGGTAAGGATAGTTTTATAGTCACCCATCCGCCGGTCAATGAAATATGGGCTAATAAAGAACTTGATTTTGTAAAGGTAGTGGTTGATGAAGACATTAAATTATATGTAGCAAATGAAGGTGGTGGCAGTGGAGGGGGTGGCAGCGGGATTGCCGTTCATCCTGATGTAAGTACCGGAATTGGCACGGGGGGCTACGGCGGCGCTGTTGGCGGTGGAATATCCATTCCGATTGGAGGAGGCGGCGGCGGCAACGAAAAGGCAACCTGGTATTTCGGCTCAAACCCTGCTGAAATGAAACGTTTAACTGACGAAAATTTCGAAGACATCATGTCTGATATGATGGGAGACTATCCCGATGTAGTCGATAAAATTCACGCCAAAGTTTATATGCTTGCAAACATCGACAGGCTTATTGCTTATTTTAAACAAGTGAAAGCAGCTGAGAAGAAGTGAAGCCTGCCTGCCGGCATGCAGGGGTAAAAGTCGAAAAGTTGAATATTAAAATGTAATATGAGAATTCTATTGTCGACCACTCTACTAATCATGTTAATGGGTTTCACTGATCCCTTTGTCAATACCATCTGGATTTGTAAAATTTCAAAAAATTGTAACGACACCCTTAAATTTAAATCAAATTTTATGGTTATAAGTTACGATTGCGAAATGAATTATACTTTCAAGGATACGTACAAAATATTAAATGATATTTAACAATAATGGAAAAGGACGACTCTCACTCCGAAAGCCTACCGGAATTAAACAGATTTAAATTTTTAATAAACAAAAACACATTATACCCAATTGCCAGCGAAGTAATGGAGAAACACAAATGGCACTCCCGTAAGTTCGATAAAGAATTTATATTCAAAAGGTCAAAGTAATAATTTGCTTTTTGAAAAACCATTCCTTTTTAAAACCCTTTACCTTTCGCCTTTTCCCTTAACCTGCTTTCCTCTCATCCCCCCTATCGCCAATCTGATTTTTCGCCTTTCGGTATAGTCTCACGCGCGTGAGGAGAGTGCCAGAATCATTAGAAATGAGGACAATTAATAACAATACAGACCTTTTTAAATCGGCTGTAACATGTCTTTACATTCATGCGTCTTATCAAAAACTCAAATTATGAAAAGAAAAATGTTCATTACAGCAATACTGGTAGGCTGTTTTGCTGTTTGTCTGGCAGCTATTGCCGGACTGGGTGGTAAGTGGAAAGGTTCGCTAAAAGATCCAGATGGCAACGATCACCAGTTCCATCTCGTTTTTAATGTTAGCGGAGAAAAGCTCACTGGTACAGCCGAGGCTGAAGGCGGTCCTTTAGCAATCAATGACGGTAAAATCAATGGCGATAATTTTTCGTTTAATGTTAAGGACCAGGACGGTAATGTTATACCCGTTGACGGGAAATATATCACAGTCGGCGACTCTATTTCCCTCAATTTTACTGAAAACGACATGAAACACCATGTCACTTTTGTCAGGGACGATAAATAAGAAGTAAACTTTATTAAGGCGCAACTGACGGGCAAAGATACTATGGGCAAAAACCTATGCTGTCCGTAGACTGTCTACGGATGCTGTATGCCAGTAGTCTTAGACTACAACATAATCGTCCGTAGTTACTTTCAGCTCTTATTGGTTTTACCATCAACAAGAGCCATGACTTATCGACAATATTTTGCGAGTACTTCATCAGCCTCGTTGCCGCCCAACATTTTAAGTCTTTTCCAATCTTCGCATGCTCCTGTGAGGTTACCAAGCATTTTTTTACAGAAACCCCGGTTATATAAGTTTTCCTTATCGTCGGGATGTTTTT